>NZ_JALGQY010000014.1:0-78976 GCF_022809915.1 Acinetobacter lwoffii
CCATTTCTTGAATCTCCAAAGATTAAAGTTACGTTATCTTTAGAGGGACGTGCTGTCCATTATTTTGTCTAGGATCAAATATCTTTGGACTATAAAACGAAACAGTTTAATGAGTTTAAAGAGCAAATCCCTAAACGAAACTAAAAAATCGTAACCAAATTAAGATACCTAATGACTATTCACCTTCAAACCCCTCGCCTCATCCTACGCCAATGGCAAGATTCCGACACTGCCCCATTTATCCAAATGTGTGCAGATGACGAGGTCATGCGCTACTTCCCTAAAAAACTCGATGCGGCTGAGGCAACTGCTTTTCTTGAACGTACTCGTAATGCTATTGATACACGTGGTTGGGGACTCCTTGCCGTAGAACTCAAAGCTACAGGCGAATTCATCGGTTTTATTGGCTTACACGTGCATCCACCTGAGCTTAAAATTGCCGATGCCCCTGAAATTGGCTGGCGCTTGTTACCGCAATACTGGAACCAAGGCTATGCAACTGAAGGAGCCAAAGCGGTACTGAAATATGCCTTTAGAACCCTGCGCCTAGAGAAAGTCATTTCTTTTACTGCCTGCATCAACACACCATCAGAACGTGTCATGCAAAATATTGGCTTAGAAAAAGTGGGAGAGTTTGATCATCCACTTGTACCTGCCGATCATATCTTGTGTAGACACGTACTCTATGAAAAACAGCGTTCAGATTATCTGTATATTCCCTTCTGTTAAAACAAGCTTGTAGTATCATGACCTGAGAAGACCAAGATCAGATACTAAGCTTAGTTAATATAAAGGAAAGATTTATCTCGTTAATGATAGAATTTTCTTAATTTGCCAAAAATCAGATATTTTCTTTAATTTATCTATATGCATTTTTTATATTTCTATCTTACAAAATCTTATAAAGATCAGTATTTAGACATATCTATTAAAGCCATATTTTCAATATAAATAATATATTGTTTTAATTAATATTTTCTTTAAAAGATCTTTTTTATATTCGACTAAAGAGATAAGCAAGGCTTTTCTATCCAGTATATCGAATATAGATTTATTGCTATGATATCCACAACTTCAGAGCCCCTAAACCTTTCCATGTTCTTATAAAATATCTTTTTTCTCTCTCCAAAATAGATCAAGTACATCAGATTTGGGCTGCCTCTGACTTGATCAAGTTCATCAGAACTGTTGCTGCACGCTTGCATCTTCTGATCTCAAGCCCTCCTCAGCAATGATCAATCCACCTACTTAGATCGTAATAAAACTCTTATTTAACACGATTTAAAAATGCTTATACTTTAGGCAAGAATAGAATTAGGACAATTTCATGAAAAAGTTACTTGGCGTTATCTTGAGTGCCTCTGTATTGACTTTAACTGGGTGTGGTAAACAGGAAGCGCCTGCGAATGATGCAGCGCAAACTAAAGATGCAAATGGTCTTCAAACTGTAACTATGGCTTCGACCGGTTCAGATGCAGACGTATGGCGTTATATCGCGACCCTGCCTGAAACCAAAGCAGCCGGTATCAAACTTGATGTAAAAAATTTCACTGACTATGTGTCAATGAACACGGCAGTAGCCAACAAAGAAATTGATGTGAATGCATTCCAGTCTTATGCCTATATGGTGGCTTATAACGATGCCAACACAGCCAAAATTGCACCTCTATCTACCACTTATTTAGAGCCAATGGGCATTTACTCAAGCAAAGTGAAATCTTTAAACGAGTTTAAAACTGGTGCGACCATTGCCATTCCGAATGACGGCGCAAATGAATCACGTGCATTATTGCTTTTACAATCAGCAGGTCTGGTTAAGTTAAAAGCTGATTTTGACAATGTCAAAGGCACAACGTCTGATGTGACCGAAAATGCAAAACAAATCGTGATTAAGCCAATTCAAATGGCAACTGCAGTACGCGTAAAAGACGAAGTAGATGCGATTGTGCTGGGCAATACCTTGGCAATGGAAGGTGGTTTAAACGTATTGAAAGATGCGATTTACTACGAGCCAATCGATCAAAGCACAAAAATGAATGTCAACGTATTAGCTGTTGCAGCAGATCGTCAAAATGATCCAGTTCTGCAAAAAGTGGGTGCGTTGTATCATACGCCAGCAGTAAAAGCGTATGTTGATGAACATTTTGGTGGTACGAAAGTTGCGGTAAACAAACCTATGACGTATTTAACTGAATCAAAATAGTACTATAATAGACTTTTAGAACAGGCAAGGACGATTTCTTGCCTGTTTTTTTATCCGTGATGCAGTTTTTGACACTATGATTGAATTTAAAGATATTTCAAAACAGTATGAGCTTAAGGGTCAAACCTTGCATGCCTTGAATCAGATTAATCTTCAGATTCCAACCGGCAGTATTTTTGGCATCATCGGTTATAGTGGTGCCGGTAAAAGCACCCTCATCCGTCTGATCAACCTGCTTGAGCGCCCAAGCTCAGGCCGGATTATCATTAACGGAACAGATTTTACCGCACTGGATGCCAAAGCATTGCGTCAAGAACGTGCCAGCATCGGCATGATTTTCCAGCATTTCAATTTAATGCAAACCAAAACCGTGGCAGCCAATATCGAAATGCCCATGAAACTCCTAGGCTGGAGCAAGGCAGAACGGGAAAAGCGCCTCGAAGAATTATTAGACTTTATTGACCTGAAACATAAACGTCATGCTTTTCCAGATGAATTGTCTGGCGGTCAAAAGCAGCGTGTTGGTATTGCCCGTGCCCTTGCCAATCATCCAAAAATTTTACTCTGTGATGAAGCGACTTCTGCACTTGATCCACAAACCACCAAATCTGTTCTACAGCTACTTAAAAAAATTAATGAAGAACAAGGCATCACCATTGTTATGGTTACCCATGAAATGGATGTGATTGAAACTGTATGTGATTATGTCGCCGTGATGGAAAAAGGTGACGTAATTGAGACCGGTAGTACCTTACAAATATTTAGTCAACCACAGCACCCGACCACCAAGAATTTCATTCAGACCGTATTACAGCAGCATTTACCAGTCAATATTCTGACCAATCTGGAAAACCAGAATCACAACAGTATTTATTGCCTGAAATTCCTTGGTAGCTCGGCACAGGAAACCGTGATTCAAGCGGTGATTAAACAGTTTGATATCAGTTTAAATATTCTGTTTGCCAATATGACCGAAATTAATGGCACGGTGATTGGCCAGATGTTTATTCAGCTACTGGGTGATGCACAAGAAATTCAAGCAGCAATAAAATTCCTTGAACAACACGGCGTACAAGTCGATCAGGCGGGAGTACAGGCATGAGAGATTTAATTGTACAGTGGCTGACAACGATCACTGCGCCGTTCTGGAAAAGCTCCCTGTCGATAGATCAGTTTGTGACAGCATTGCAAGAAACCTTTCATATGGTGTTCTTCGCGATGCTGTTTGGCTGTATCTGGGGCTTCATTCAGGCGATTACTCTACTGGTGACCCGTCCGAATGGGATTCTACCGAATCGTGTGATTTATCACGGTCTCAATCCGATTGTGAATGCGCTACGTTCATTGCCATTTATTATCTTGCTGATTGCGGTGATTCCACTGACCAAGTTAATTGTCGGCACATCGATTGGGACCTGGGCAGCGATTGTTCCATTGACCATTTATGTCGGCCCATACATTGGTCGCCTGATTGAAACCTCTTTACTCGAAGTGAATGAAGGTATTATCGAATCTGCCCAAGCGATGGGCGCGACGCCAATGCAAATTATCTTTAAGTTTATTCTGCCGGAAGCGCGTAGCTCACTGATTCTAAACTTGACTACTGCTACCATCAGTTTGATTGGTGCAACGGCAATGGCCGGTGCTGTCGGTGCGGGTGGTATTGGTGACTTAGCGATTTCTTATGGTTATCAGCGTTTTGATACCTCTGTAGTCATCATGACGGTGATTGTATTACTGATTCTAGTGCAGATTGTACAAAGCCTCGGTGACTGGTTATCCCGACTTCGTTAAGCTAGTTTTTATGTATAAATAAAGCCCTTTAAAAAGAGGGTTTTATTGTTTTTAATACTTACGAACCCTTTCTCATTATTTCAAAGTAAAGTCCTGCAACTATTTGATACGTGCCACCGCGACAGGAAGTCGCCCGTTGGTCTGTGGCACATGGAAGTGCCATCAGATCAACAAAGAGGTTTTGTTACTTTTGCCCCGTTAAAAGTAAAAGAAAATATCTTCTAAAAACTAACTAAATAATCAGCTTAAAAAATCAAATTCAAACTTGACCTAAAAGTTAGCCATTTCCCCTCAATTTCAAACTGAAACAATAAATCCCATGTTAAACTATTCAATGGTTTTAGCAGGGACTCATCTATGCACTTTGTTCATCTTGGTATTCATACAGAATTTTCGATTACTGAATCCATCGTACGGATACCTGACTTGGTCAAAGCTGCCGAAGAAGAACAGATGCCTGCCCTTGCGCTCACGGATCTTTCTAACCTGCATGCTGCCGTCAAGTTCTATGGCAAATGTCTGAGCAAAGGCATCAAGCCGATTCTGGGTTCTGAAATTCGCCTGAATGATGCCGAACATCGCATGACCTTATTGGCCATGACCAATACCGGCTGGCGTAATTTGACTGAATTAGTATCTGAAGGCTTTATCAGTGGCCAGCAACTGGATATTCCCTGCGTTCAAAAACAATGGATTTTAAATCAGCCTGAGGACATGATTGCCCTGCTCGGCATGCATTCCGATGTCGGCAAAATGCTGATGAGTTCAAATCCGCAAAAAGCCGAACCGCTGCTAGAAGAATGGGTCGAAAAATTTGGTAATCGTGTTTATCTTGCCCTGACCCGTACCAATCGTCCGGATGAAGATAACTTTATTCTGGAAGCCGTTAAGCTGGCAAAAAAATACAATATCGGTGTGGTCGCACATAATGATGTGCATTTCATGACCCGTGAAGATTATGAAGCGCATGAAGCACGGGTATGTATTGCAGATGGTTATGTGCTTGGTGACAACCGCCGCCCTAAAACCTATTCACCTGAACAATATTTCAAATCTGCTGAAGAAATGACGGCGCTGTTCTCGGATATTCCATCTGCGATTGAGAACACCTATCACATTGCCAAACGCTGTAATGTGACGCTGCAACTGGGCAAATACTTCCTGCCTGATTATCCGATTCCTGAAGGTCATACCATTGATACCTTCTTTGCACACTTGTCCAAAGAAGGTCTGGAAGAACGCCTGAATTTCCTGTATCCGCCTGAACAACGTGATGAAGACTGGCCAGAAATCCGCAAGCCTTATGATGAGCGTATCGAATACGAGATCAATATCATTAACTCGATGGGATTCCCGGGCTACTTCCTGATCGTGATGGACTTCATTCAGTGGTCGAAAAGTAACGGCGTTCCGGTCGGTCCGGGCCGTGGTTCGGGTGCAGGTTCACTGGTCGCCTATAGCTTAAAAATTACCGATCTTGACCCGCTGCGTTATGAACTGCTGTTCGAACGTTTCCTGAACCCGGAACGTGTTTCGATGCCCGACTTCGACGTCGATTTCTGTATCGCAGGCCGTGACCGCGTGATTGACTATGTAGCACGTACCTATGGCCGTGATGCGGTCTCCCAGATTGCAACATTCGGTACCATGGCTGCCAAAGGTGCGATTCGTGATGTTGCCCGCGTTTTGGGTAAATCTTATGGTCTGGCGGATCGTATCTCGAAAATGATCCCGACCAAGCCTTTAGGTCTAAGCCTGCTTGAGTCACTAGAAGCTGAACCCCAGCTCAAAGATATCGTCACCAATCCATCCAATCCAGATCATGACGATGCAGCCGAAATCTGGGAAATGGCACTTAAACTGGAAGGTATTACCCGAAACACTGGTAAACACGCCGGTGGTGTGGTCATCTCGCCAACCAAAATTACCGATTTCTCTGCGGTCATGTGTGATGCCGATGGTACCGGACGCGTGGCACAGTTCGATAAAGACGATGTCGAATCTGCAGGTCTGGTGAAGTTTGACTTCTTGGGTTTGCGTAACCTGACGGTGATTGAAGATGCGGTTAAAAATATCAATAAACGCATCAAATCTGACAAGCCTTTAGACATTGCCTATATCCCGCTTGAAGATAAAGACGCGTATTTGGTCTTTGCCAATGCCAACACCACTGCGGTATTCCAGTTTGAATCCGTGGGCATGAAAAAGATGCTGAAAGAGGCACGCCCAAGCAAATTTGAAGAAATTATTGCTTTCGTATCACTGTACCGTCCAGGTCCGATGGATCTGATTCCTGACTTTATTCACCGGATGCATGGTGGCGATTTTGAATATCTGCATCCCTTGCTTGAAGGCGTACTAGAACCCACTTATGGGATTATGGTGTATCAGGAACAGGTAATGCAGGCTGCACAGTACTGTGCTGGCTATACCCTTGGTGGCGCGGATTTGTTACGTCGTGCCATGGGTAAGAAAAAACCGGAAGAAATGGTCAAACAGCGCCAGATCTTTATTGAAGGTGCATCGAAAAAAGACATTGATGAAGCCACGGCCAACCATATCTTCGACTATATGGAAAAGTTCGCCGGCTATGGTTTTAACAAATCGCATGCTGCTGCCTATGCTTTGGTTGCCTACCAAACTGCATGGCTGAAAGCACATTATCCGGCGGAATTCCTGTCTGCGGTATTGACCTCGGAGATGCAGAACACCGACAACGTGGTATTCCTGATTGATGACTGTCGCAAGAATAATCTGGAAGTTTTACCACCGTCAGTGAATATGTCGCTGTATCAATTCCATGCTATCGATGAGCAAACCATTGTCTATGGTCTGGGGGCGATCAAAGGCGTCGGTGAAGCGGCGATGCAGTCGGTGATTGACTCGCGTGCACAAGAAGGTCCATTCCGTGACTTGTTTGATTTCTGTCATCGTATTGACCTGAAAAAAATCAATAAGCGTACTCTGGAAGCACTGATTCGTTCAGGTGCATTGGATTGCTTAGGCATTGACCGCGCCGACCTGATGGCGCAACTGCCTGAAGCGGTTCAAGCTGCGGAACAGGCACGTTCCAATCGTGAAACCGGCATCATGGACCTGTTTGGCGAAGTGGAAGAAGTTCAGCGCAAGCCATCTAAGCCAGTCAAACCATGGGCAGATGAAGTTCGTCTGAAAGGTGAAAAAGATACACTTGGTCTGTATTTAACCGGTCACCCGATTGATGTGTATCGCAATGAACTGAAAGCCTTTGTGCCTAGTCAGATCAATGAGCTGACGCCAACACGCCGTGGTGTGACCACCGTGTTTGCAGGACTGGTGGTGGATATTGCCAATTTCCCGAACCGAATGATGATGACCCTGGATGATGGTACGGCACGGATTGAGATTTCAGCCAATCACGAACGCTTCAACCGCTTTAAAGAGATTATCCAGCTCGATAAAGTGGTGGTGATTGAAGGCGAAATCTATGAGCGTGAAGGCTTTGACCGTCCGATGGGACGTCTCACCAAAGCATTTAGCCTGAATGAAATTCGTCAGAAACGTGCCAATAGCATCAAGATTACCCTCACAGCCGAGCATTTCAGCAAGAGCTTGAGCCGTGACTTGCAGCAGATTCTGACTCCTTATTGCAATGTCGATATGTCGGCACATATTCCGGTGATTCTATATCTGGATTACCCGTATGCCACGACTGAACTGCATCTGGGTCTCAACTGGAAAGTCGCCCCACTGGATGAGCTCCTAGCCAAATTGCGTGATTATTTTGGTAAAGAAGCCTTGCATATTGAGTATCAGGTCAAGTCCAAAGCTGCCAAAGCCGTGTCCTATGAACAGGCTAAGCCGGTGGATATTCCTCCGCCGCCTGCGGGCATGAGCATGGATGATGCACTGGAGCTGTATCAGGCTGAATCCCAGCCGCAATATTCATAAATCCTGATCTTTAAAACACCTTAAAATTGGAATCCTCATGAGTCAAATTGACAATGCTGCTGTTTCAGCACATCTCTCCCATGTGCGTATTGTCATGGTCAATACCACTTTACCTGCCAATATCGGCAGTGCCTTACGTGCCATGAAAACCATGGGCTTGTCCAAGCTGGTTCTGGTGGCACCGAAAACCTATCCGCATCCGGATATTGACGCGCTGGCCGCGGGTGCAACTGACCTGATCGAGCAGATCGAGATTGTAGAAACCCTTGAAGATGCCATTAAAGACTGTCAGATTGTATTCGGTACCAGCGCACGTAGCCGTACCATTCCCTGGCCGCTGTTAGATGTGCGCCCTGCCGCTGAAAAAGCCATGTCCGCCGTGGTACAAAATCAGCAGGAAGTCGCGATTCTATTTGGCCGTGAAGACCGTGGTCTGACCAATGAGGAACTGGCGATGGCCAATTATCATCTGACTATTCCTGTAAATACTGACTATGGCGTATTGAATGTGGCTCAGGCGATTCAGGTGATCTGCTATGAAATGCGCATGGCGACGATGAGTCAAATTGAACAGCCACGTGATGCTAAAGCGACCATGCAAGTCATTGATGGCATTGAAATGGAATGGGATGAACCTTTGGTCAACCATGCCCAGATGGAACAGTTCTACCCGCACTTGGAAAAAATGCTGGCAGAAATTGAATTTATGGACCCAAAAAATCCAAGATTATTGCCTTTACGCTTGCGTCGTCTCTTTGGACGTATACAATTAGATCGTATGGAATATCACTTACTTCGTGGTATTTTTAGCCGTGTTCAGGCATTGAACAACGGCACCTGGAAAAAATCTTCACACACATCATCACAGGACGAGGATCAAATCTAATGCTAAAACAGCTCAAAGAAGATATACAAGCTGTCTTTGCGCGCGATCCTGCAGCACGCAATACCTTAGAAGTCTTAACCACTTACCCTGGCATTCATGCGCTGATCATGCATCGCATGGCACATGAGCTATGGAACAAAGACTGTAAAGGAACTGCGCGTGCGTTGTCTTCGTTTAGCCGCTTTGCCACAGGCATTGAAATCCATCCGGGTGCAAAAATTGGCCGCCGTTTCTTTATCGATCACGGTATGGGTGTCGTAATTGGCGAAACTGCTGAAATTGGCGATGACGTGACGCTTTATCACGGCGTGACTTTGGGTGGAACGACCTGGAATAAAGGTAAACGTCATCCAACGCTAGAAGATGGCGTGGTAGTCGGTGCTGGTGCGAAGATTCTTGGACCATTTACCGTGGGTAAAAATGCCAAAGTCGGTTCTAATGCGGTCGTCACCAAAGCAGTTCCTGAGAACGCCACAGCGGTGGGCAACCCGGCACGTTTTATCACCAAAGACAAACCCAAAGATGATGCTGAAGCCCGTCGTCGTGACTATGCAGAAAGTATCGGTTTCCAGCCCTATGCCGCAACTGAAGACCAGTCCGATCCGATTTTGGAAGGCATGCGGATTCTGCTGGATCGCATTCAGCAAAATGAAAAACGCATGAACAACTTGTGCAATCGTCTTTCTTTGTTAGATCCGACCTTTAACAAGCAGCAACAGGATGGCCAGCCTTTGAGTAAAAAAGAGTTAGAGATTCTGGAAGAAGCGCGCCGTGAATGTGAAGCGCAAACCAGCCAATCCAAGGCCTGAATATCACACTTCACTCTGTAACACGGGTTTACTTGCATGATGGTTATAGTTTTCATAGACTGACGATCATGCAATTTTTGAATAGATGTTTTAAAAATAACAGAATGGATGACTATTATGACCTTTAAGCCCTTGGCACTTGCTTGCTTAGCATTCACAATTACTGCGTGTTCGATCACTCCTCAGAAATCTGCTGAGAAACCTGTAGACCAAGTGGTTTTTGTAGAGCCTGAACTGTCCCCACCATTTTATGCTTTAAATCCATTCAATTATAATGAACCGCCTGAATTTGAAGTGCATTTGAAAAAGGCTGCGGCCCAGCCTGTAACCAAGATGGTGGTGACGGATCCTAATGATCCATCCAAGCAATTGACCCTGGATGTGAATAAACTGATTATTCCAGTGGTAGATAGCAATACCCGTGCAATGCGTTATGCAGCACTTGCCAATTCAAATGAAATCGATATCACCGAAATTGACGATTTCCTGCAAATGGTCGAAGGTAAGGCACGTCATTATCCACCACGTTTCAGCGATCGTCAGGAACGCCGTGGCTTTGAAGCCAAACTACGTGAAGTCACCCGACAACTGGATACTTTAGCGGCCCGTCCAAATGCCTCTTTTGATGTATTGATGCGTGCTTTTAAAGCCAGCGTGATGGCACGTAACCTGGATCTGGGTTCAGTCTATACTACCAATTCCCTGACCTATGCCCAGCGTATTCTCAAAATCAACCCGGATGATCCTGAAGTCAACTTCTGGTTTGGTTTTGGTCTGTCTGAAGGCGGTGGTCAACGAGAAGCCATCGCTTATCTGGACAAAGCCATGAAAGCTGGCGTTCAGGAGGCTTATCTTTCTGCAGCCAATAACTATATTGCATTAGAACAGAAAAAAAATGCCACTCAAACCTTGGCGAACTATAAGGTGAAATATCCGCAAGAAGCTGAAGTAGCCGACCGTCTGATTCAGGAAATTGAAAAAAATGGCCGCTGGAATGTTTGGCAAATTCTGCAAACATCAACACTCGCTCCGGCTACAGACCCAGCAACAGCACCGGTAACCCCATAATCAAGATTCGCTTCAATTTGATTACAAATAGACTGCTACGGCGGTCTATTTTTATGGGAAAAAATTAGTAAAATACAAAACATTATCCCGCTTTATAACTTGAATTCAGTGAAAAGTTTTATGCACGAAAAAATAAATAAAAGATTAATGCTGTGCACTTTACTCATCACCAGCGTACTCAGCGGCTGTCAGGTGGTCAGTGTTAAGGAACAGGCGATTAATGTCACGCTGAACAATGAGCGTGACAGCATCTTGACCCGCGACAAGCTTAGCGAAGCCAGTCTGAATGTGTTGTCCATGACAGGTCGTGAAGCTCAGATCTGTATTGATCAGCCCGAAGAATGTGTGGAAGATCTGAAAAGTATTCCCCAGATTTTAGATGAACAATTGCTTTCTACAGCAAGTGAATTATATCTAGCCAACTCCTTACAAAATGCCAAGTCTGCCGAATGCAACACCGGTGTTTTAAACAAAACCCGATCACCGGAAAAACAGCAACAACACAAGCAGAATATCCAGAAATGTCTGGATCAGCAGCTCACTATGCTGGATAAAAGCATTCGTTATAGCTATGCCTATCTATTTAAAACCGAGCGTGCGCCGCAAGAGCGTATTTTTGATAACCGCCAGGTTCAGATTCGTGACTTTTATAACCTGGCGATTGCCCATCTGATTCAACGCTATGCTGAACGTTATAAAACCAAACAGTCCGGCCAGCGCATTCAGGTCGGTGATAGTGTATATACCATTGATCTGGAAAATTTTCCGCAGCTGAAAAACCAGACCATTGAACAGCTGATGTCCACCTATAACATGAACTTTTCCGGCCTGCGTTCTATCACCCGCCGTGATGGTTTTGGTTCAGAATTTTTAGTGGTCTTACCTGAAGCACAGCAAACCGAGCAGGATAAAAAATATATTGTCGATCCGCTCAAGCACAACTATCCAAATGGTATCAATCCAAACATTCATTCAGCCCGCTATCTGGCGACCACCATTACCGCTGTACCCAAATCCGCGAATTCGACGGAACAGATTTTATCTACTTCAGAGTTTCACCTGAAACTGTATGATCCTTATAAGCATGAAAAGATTAAGGTGGCTTCGAAAGAATATGCGCTGGCCGCCAACTTTTCTGCACCTTACGGCTTATGGCTAGCTGAGAATAATCTGGGGCGTTTAGCCTATCTGACCCTGATTAATCGCGAAGACAGTCTGAGCATGCCGCACCTGTACATGCTGGAACCTTATAATCCGAACAAGAAAGTGCTGGTATTGATTCATGGCCTGGCCAGCAGTCCTGAAGCCTGGATTCGTCTGACCAACGACATTATGGGTGATCCGGTATTAAGGGAAAATTTCCAGGTCTGGCAGGTATTTTATTCTACTAATATGCCGATTCTGGAAAGCCGTTTTCAAATTAATGCTCTGGTTCAGCAAGGCTTTGCCCAGGTCGCGAACAATGCACCAGCCAAAAAAGATGCGGTGCTGGTCGGACATAGCATGGGAGGTGTGATTGCCCGTTTAATGGTCAGTCAGGCCGATATTACCCAAGATGCATTCAAGCTGGTACAAAATACCCGCATTGCACAATTTAAGGATAATCCGCTCTTTAAAGCACGCCTGCAAATGCGGCCTATTCCAAATTTCACTCGGGCCATTTTCTTAGCGACACCACATCGTGGGACAGAATATGCCGACCGCTGGCATACCAAACTGGCCCGTAAAATTATCCGTATACCGGGTGCATTTTTGGGTGCCTTTGCCGATACCCTGCAAGGCCAGATCGGGTTAAACGAGTTTGTCAAAGAACTGGGGCATGACCTGATTCAAAATGGCCCAAGCGATCTGAGTGAAAATTCAAAATTCACGGCGTTGACCCAGGATATTCAGCCTTCTAAAGATATCAAATTTCACTCGATTATCGGCAATACCGTAGATACGCAAGACACCAAGCTCATGAGCGATGATATCGTTTCATATGAGAGTGCTTACCTAAATGGTGCTGTATCTAGCAAAGTCATTAAGGGTGGCCACTCGATTCAGGAAACGCCTGAAGCCGTACTGGAATTACGCCGGATTCTCAGATTACATCTGACCGATCTTGGTCTTTATGATCCGGAATAAACTATCGTCTTGATTGAGACTTGCCAACGCATGTTCGCATCCGGTGGTTTATTTTTTAAAATTGCAAATAATGCTGAATAAGAAGCCATAGCGACAGATCTGAGCGCTGACTTAAACATTCATCTGGAATTTCATTTCTTTCTAAAAATTAAATTTGATAGACTTGCTGCAATACAGCTTTAAAGCTGAATTGAATCAGCAGATTCATTTCACATTTTCGATCTCCTGTGCTCAACCATATTGGATTGGCCTGATTGAAAATGTGCTTTAAATTTTCCTGCATAGCCTATTGAGCAGTATTTGCATTTATCTCTTGTTGAAAGGATTTATTTTTAATGACCAGTTCAGAAATTATGGCTGATCTTTCTACCTTAACGCCCATGATGCAGCAATACATGTCGGTGAAAATGCAGCATGCGCATTCTTTGATGTTTTATCGTATGGGTGATTTTTATGAACTGTTCTTTGAAGATGCACACAAGGCAGCCAAGATTTTAGGCATTACCCTGACCCATCGCGGTAAAGCCAATGGTCAGCCGATTCCTATGGCGGGTGTGCCTTATCATGCAGCCGAGGGATATCTGGCACGTCTGGTCAGAAAAGGCGAAACCGTGGTGATCTGCGAGCAGATCGGCGAGGTTACTGGCAAAGGACCGGTTGAGCGTGGTGTGGTTCGAATTATTACGCCAGGTACCCTGACCGATGATGCCATGCTCGGTGCACATCAAAGCTCGAATCTGGTGGCTTTATGTATTCAACAGAATCAGATTGGCATTGCACTTCTCGATCTCAGCGCCGGCCTATTTAAAGTCCAGCAGCAGGATTATGATCTTAACCAGCTCATGATTGAACTGGCACGTTTGATGCCAAGCGAAATTCTGCTGGATGAAAGTATCACTGATCCAACATTGACCGAACAACTCAAACAGCAACTGGATATCTCGGTCACCAAACGTCCCGATGTCGACTTCAACCTGAATAATGCACAAAAAACCTTATGTGACCAGTTTGCCGTCAGCACGCTTTCAGGTTTCGGAATTGATCATTTACCTTTGGCTAAAGCAGCCGCAGCGGCACTGATTCACTACGCCAAAGAAACCCAGAAAACTGCGTTACCGCATATCCGCACGATTCAGCTAGAACAGAGTTCAGATTTTATTGCTTTGGATCCGGTGACACGCCGTAATCTTGAACTGATTGAGCCTTTATTTGAACATGGGACATCCTTATTTCAGCTGATCAATGATTGCCAGACTGCCATGGGGGGGCGCTTGCTCAGTCGCACCCTAATGCAACCTCTACGCGATACTGCGCTGCTAGATGAGCGCCTGGATGCCATTCAAGCCCTGCTGCAAGGTTTCCACGAAGTGCCTGTACGTCTGGTCCTTAAAGAAATTAGCGATATTGAACGTGTGCTGAGCCGTATTGCGCTCGGCAGTGCCCGTCCACGTGATCTGGTACAACTGCGTCAGGCCTGTGCGCAAATTCCATTTTTACGCCATGCTCTACAGCCAATTGTCAGTCAGCAACAGTCCAAACTTTTAGTACAACTCAATGAAGAACTCGGCGACTTCCATGATCTACATCAACGTCTGATGTCCGCCATTGTGGAAAATCCACCCGTCCTGCTTCGTGATGGTAATGTCATTGCAGAAGGTTTTGACAGTGAACTCGATGAACTACGTCAGATTCGTGATCATGCCAGCCAGTTCCTGATTGATCTGGAAATTAAAGAGCGTGAACAAAGCGGCATTCCGGGACTGAAAATTGGCTACAACCGCGTCAGTGGATATTATATTGAGCTGACCCGCGCACAGGCTGAACAGGCACCCGAGCACTATATTCGTAGGCAAACCCTGAAAAATGCCGAACGCTACATCACACCTGAACTGAAAGCATTTGAAGACAAAGTCTTATCAAGCGAATCGCGTGCCTTGGCCCGTGAAAAAATGCTGTTTGAAATGCTGCTGGATGAACTGCGTCAGGATATCGGCAGTTTACAGATGATGAGCAGCGCCATTGCCCAGATTGATCTGATTGCTAATTTTGCCCATCAGGCGCGTTTACGCAACTGGTCGCGTCCAAAATTTAGCCCTGAAATCGGTGTAAGTATCACTGCTGGACGACATCCAGTGGTAGAAGCCCTCAGTAAATCGGCCTTTACTCCGAACGATACGCGACTGGATTTTCCCCATCGCATGGCCATCATTACCGGCCCCAACATGGGTGGTAAATCCACCTTTATGCGCCAGACTGCATTGATCGTGTTGCTGGCTTATTGTGGTGCCTATGTTCCAGCGCAAGCTGCAACTTTAGGTCCGGTTGACCGTGTCTTTACCCGTATTGGTTCTGCCGATGATTTATCGACCGGCAAATCAACCTTTATGGTGGAAATGACCGAAACCTCGCAAATCCTGCATCATGCCACCAGCCAGTCTTTGGTACTCATGGATGAAGTTGGCCGTGGAACCAGTACCTATGATGGCTTGTCTTTGGCTTGGGCCTGTGTGCTGGATCTGACCAAACGCATTCAATGTTTATGTCTATTTGCTACCCATTATTTCGAACTGACTGAACTGGATAAGGAAAGTGGCATTAATAACTACCATGTCACGGCCAAAGAGCTGAATGGTAATCTGATTTTATTGCATAAGGTGCAACATGGCCCGGCCAGTCAAAGTCATGGCTTGCAAGTCGCGAAATTGGCAGGCATTCCGGCTGCGGTGATTAAAGAAGCGCAAAACCGCTTAAAGATTCTGGAAAAACAGCATCAGGCCAAGCCACTGAGCCCGCAGCATGATCTGTTTGCAATGCCTGAAGTTATGGAGCCTATAGAACGTATCATCGAAATTGAAAAAGAATCGCCTGCACTGGACTTACTCGAAGATATTGATGTAGATAGTTTAACTCCGCGTGAAGCCTTGCAGCAGTTATATGCGCTCAAAGACCTGATCAAACAGTCAAGTTAATTCTCGGTCCTAGACCTCATCTGGCATAGGGTCGATGTCCTGAACATACCGATGAATGCTGTAATTCATCGGTATGCGACCTTTTTTCAAATTTAACAGCCCTATATATAACAAATATCAATAAAAGGAATTGTTAGTTCCCCCTGTTTTTGCCTAAAATACAGCATTCGTAATTAGAACCATATTTTTTAGGTAGCTGTCGCCATGACCTTCGTTGTCACTGAAAATTGTATTAAATGTAAATATCAAGACTGTGTTGAAGTTTGCCCTGTAGACTGTTTCTATGAAGGTCCTAACTTCCTTGTGATTAACCCGGACGAATGTATCGACTGTGCGTTATGCGAACCTGAATGCCCGGCAAATGCAATTTTCTCTGAAGACGAATTACCAGAGGGTCAAGAAGTCTTTATTGAACTGAATGCTGACCTGTCACAAAAATGGCCAAATATCACACAAATTGGTGACCAGCCAGCAGACCGTGAAGAATGGAATGGCAAAGCAGACAAATTACAATACCTTGAAAAGTAATTAGTTTAAACTTTAAAAGATCAGCAAATGCTGATCTTTTTTATACTCAACGCACACATTTCATTGCAATATTCTCCAAATTTCTCCCTATATTTAGTCTAAAATAGCGCTATTTTGTAAATATCTGATTTCTATAAATGAAGAACTTGTTAAAGGGATTATTGAGTCTTTGTATAATTCCTCTTGTTTTTGTGGGCTGTACCACGACCACAAAACAACCTGGACAGGCCACCACACCTGCTGGAAAACGGATTTACATTCCACAAGAACGTGTTCAATACGATCGTAAAGCCCACCCAAAAACTGTGCCTTATGTGTATACCCACTGGGTATCGGCACTGGATAATTTGTCACGCGTGCGTGAATATGAGGTTTTTCTGGAACGTCATGGGGTTGGCAATATCATTCCGAGTTTCGAATTGATGCGTACTGCACGTGATTGGGCCAAGTGTGGCCGTTCCCAATACATGATTCCAAGCCGTGAATTATGGGCCAATCAGATCCCAACTTTAAAAGTCTTTAAATATCTGGTTGCAGCCAATGTACTGACTGATTTTGAAGTCACGTCAGTCTATCGTGACCTGCCTTTAAACCAGTGTGCCGGTGGTGCCAACTCTTCACGCCATCTGTACAACTCTGCCATCGATTTCCGGATTGGGCCTGAATATCCGCAGGCACAAGATTATAGCTATATTGAAAATACCAAGTTCAAATTGTGTCAGTTCTGGGTACAGCATGGTCAAAGTCTGAATATGGGACTTGGCATGTATGCTTCAGGTCAAATCCACATCGATACCCAAGGTTATCGTACCTGGGGACCGAGTTTAGGCCGTAATTCCTCGATGTGTAATTACTAAGTCATGACAACCACTCTACAAAGTTCATTCAGGACATTGTAGAGCCTAAAAAATCATCACCTATAGAACAATAAATTGCGCTCTGCCGCGAAAAGTTTAAAATGCACGCATCGCAATCGAGGTGCTAAGACTATGCAACAAATGTGGACAGACATTGATCACTACATTGATTCACATTTAATTCCTGAAGACCCTATTCTGAATCAAACTCTTGAGAATACCGCAGCGCACGGTTTTCCTGATCATCTGGCTGTAGCACCGAACCAAGGCATGTTGTTGCAGATGCTAATCCAGATGAACCAATGTAAACGTATACTGGAACTCGGCACATTTGCAGCATATAGCACCATGTGGCTGGCACGTGCCTTGCCGGATGATGGCTATATCCTGACGATTGAAGGACGTGATACCCATGCGGCAATGGGTCAGGAAAATATTGATCGCGCGCAGCTTAAACAGACCGTTGAACTGAAATGCGGCCGTGCAGCAGATGTGCTTAAAGCCCTGCCTGAAGATACTAAAGCTTTCGATTTCATCTTTATTGATGCAGACAAACAGAGTTATCCAGAATATCTGGAACTCAGTTTAAACTTGTCGCACTCAGGTACACTTATTTTTCTGGACAATGTGATTCGTGCGGGTGAAATCATTAATCCGGACAATAATAAACCAAGTATTGAAGGCATTCGTGACATGTTTAAAGCGCTTCAAAATCATCCACGTATCTTGTCATGCACTGCTTTACAAACGGTTGGCAGCAAAGGACATGATGGTTTTGCACTCGCGATTGTGAAATAAAACAATAAGAACAAAAATCACCCAATTACATATTTATTATAAATAACATTAACTTATAAATATTAACCACAGAGTTATCCACAATATATGAGGATAACTCTGGTTATTTTTAAATCAAGCTGTAACAATTTACGATTAGACTTCGCGCTTAGTTATTTTATGTAATCCTCACTTCGCAACCAGTAAAGGCACTTTAGAATTACGGAAAATAGTGGTGGCAATACTACCAAGGAAAAATTGGTGAATTTTACTGTGACTAAATGCACCCAACACGATCAGCTGAATTCCCAGTTCCTGCTGATAGGTCAAAATATTTTCTGCGACATCGCCATAGCGGTATTGTGGCACCACATCTAAACCAGCCTGATTTAAATATTGCAAAGGCTCATTTAGAATTTCAGCATGATCACCAATATATAATAGATGACATTGCAATAAGCGCAGCAGATCACTTTCCGCAATCCGCTTCATCATCTTGATACAGGTCGGTGAATATTCATAGGCGAAAATAAATCGTGTCGGCGGCTTAAACTGTTCTCCGACAGTCATCACGGTACAATTGGCCCCACGAATAAAATTTTCCACATTGGTACCGATCGGTTTGTTTTTTTCAGCTGAGCGTTCACCAAGCAATCCAATCACCGCGATATCATCAGGCTGCAGGATCTGGAAGCTTTGCTCCAGAAAATCACCCTTTTCCTGAATATGTGTGGTTTGAATACCGTGTTCTGCCAGAATCCTCTCGGAAATGTGTTGCAGCAGGTTATTGCTATAATCCAGCGCAATTTCACTTTGTTTTTGTTCAAGCTCGGCCAGTTCTTTGAGTAACATGGCATTACTTTCAAAGCCAATCACTCCGCTGATTTCCCCCAGATGATAACTGGCCGGGTAATAATCCAAAACCTGTAACAGGACCAGTTCACGGCCAGTCTGTTTGGCAATCCATGCCGCCGCGTCTGCCAGCGCGTTTATACATGGCGATGAGTCGATGCAGGCGATGACACGTTTCATGTTTAGCCTCTCTTCTATTTATGATAAAAATTTCTTAGTTATTTTTAACTTAGCATAAGCATTCAAAAATGTGCAGCGAAATCTGTAAGGCTTGACTTGAAATATGTTAACTTTTATGTGAACAAATATAGATCAATATATCGAACCATCTGCTGAGTCAGGCTGTTGCATCAAGCACTTGACTTCCAAAAGCTTATTCACGATAGCGAATGAATTGGGCCGGATTACCGGCGACAATCGCACGCTTCTCGACATCCTTGGTCACCATACTGTTCATTCCCACCACGGCCTGATCTGCGATTTTAATTCCGTCCTTGATACCGACATGCGCACCGAGCCACACATCCCGACCAATCTCGATGCCTTGCGAACGTACTGGCTGCTGATAAATCGGCTGCTCCAAATCCATGCCATGATCAAAGGCATAAAGATGACAATAAGCGGCGATGCGCACCTGATCATGCAGTTTAATCCCCACCCGGCCACCATCCAGAATACAGTGATGATTGATCGCCACTTCATTACCGATCTCTAGGGGGCCATGTAAGGTGCAATCTGCAGCAATAAAGCTATTATCACCAATAATGATTTTGCGTCCCGGCTCCGCGAAAATATGTGCAAGAGGTGAAATAAAACAGTTTTCACCAATCTCGACGGTTTCCATTTCCATCAAGTAAGCCTGATAGTCCTTTTGCCACGCTTCTGCCCAACCGCGATTTTTTGGCTTTAAAGACCAGTACAGCCAAGGCATGTAATTCAGGCGATGTTTATGCTGCTCACGATATTTCAGTAATGGATCTACGTCAGTCATCTGTCGCTTCTTCTATGATTTTGAGCTGTTCACGGCCGCGGGTCACATCTTGAATTTTTAAGGCAAAAGGTTGAATTTGATGTAACTGAAATAAGGCGCTGATCTGCACCCCTTCGGCTGTATATTCTTCCTGATAATCGATTTGCTGCTGATTCAATTCATATTGAAAGATGGCCCATTCATTGAATTGACAGGAAAATTGCACCTTCTTCTTTTCAATCAGTTCAATTTTTTCTGCCAACAACAAACATTGTCCAGCGCAACCGCCATAGGCACGTACCAAGCCCCCTGTTCCCAGCTTGATCCCGCCATACCAGCGATTGACCAGTACCAGCACATTGGTCAGCTCATTGCCTTCAATGGTCGCCAGAATCGGGCGTCCCGCTGTGCCTGAAGGTTCACCATCATCATTAAAGCGTACCTGATGGCCAATTTTCCAGGCCCAGCATTGATGCGTGGTGCTTGGATCACGATAAGTTTCCAGAAAATCTTTGACGTCCTGCTCATTCTCAACAGGGATGGCAAAGGCCTGAAAGCGGCTTTTTTTGATGTCTTCCTCAAAACTGACCAGGCTGGCAATGGTAAATGGCATAACTTCAGGCTTTAAACTCTCACTGCTGCAGTATACCCGCTTTGCACAGACAAATAAAAAGCCTCTCCACGGAGAGCCCTGATTTTGATCGATTGTTTTACTCAATTGCTTGGCAAATATTACCGTTCACGCAAGGCTTCTTTGGCTTTATTAAATGGCTTGATCAGATAATCCATCACGGTTTTTGAACCAGTACGAATATCCACGGTGGCCACCATCCCTGGAGTAATATTGAACTCCTGCCCGGCATTATTGCTGAGCTTGTCGCTATCGGTACGGATATACACCCGATAATAAAATTGATCCTGCTTGACTTCATCACGCAAGGTATCCGGTGAAATCATCGCAACTTTACCATTCAACCCACCATAGATCGAATAATCATAAGCTGTAATTTTAACCAATGCTTCCTGATCAGGGCGAATAAAGGCAATATCACGCGGCGAGATTCGTGCTTCAACCAGTAATTTTTCATCCAGTGGCACGATGGTCATCAACTTGCCATTTTGTGGAATCACCCCGCCCAGCGTCATCACATCAATCTCTTTGACGACACCGCGAACCGGTGATTTAAAAACAGTTCGGCTCAAAGTATCCGACTTGCCACGTACCACCTGTTGCTGGGTTTCTACATCAGTATTGGTTTTGGACAATTCTTCCCGCGCATTCACATAATATTGATTACGGATATCATTCATCTGATTACGCAGGTCATTGGCTTCACGTTTTAGACGCAACACTTCAACTTCACTGGCTGCCCCTTTGGCGACCAAGGGAGCGGTCATTTCCAGTTCTTGCTGCACCAGTAACAAACCCTGTTCCAGGCCTGCAACAGATTCTTGCAAATTGGCTCGACGCGACTGATACAGAGCCGTTTCTTCTTTAACCAATTTGGGGTATTTCAACACTTCTTCAGGAAAGACCAACGGTGCGCCGGTGACTTCCGCACGTAAACGGGCTGAAGTGGCACGTGATGACACCAGCAAGGATTCTGATTCACCGACGTTGGATTCAAAGCGGGTCGGATCAAGCTGGGCCAATACTTGCCCACGCTCGACAATCTCACCTTCTTTGACATTAAGTTTAGTCAAAATACCGCCATCCAGAGACTGAATCACCTGCTCTTTGGATGATGGAATTATTTTTCCAGTACCGGTAGATACTTCTTCCAATTTGAATAACCAGGCCCAGGTCAGTAATACCAGTAGGCCAATGCCGATAATCCAGATGATGACACTTGATTTGGGTAATGGCGGTTCCTGAAAGCTGACCTTGCTGGAACATTTTAGTTGCTGTAGTTCACTCATGCACTTGCTCCCACAACCCGCTTCTTACCACCCTGCGACTGATTCAGGATCTGATCCCGTGGTCCATCCATCACAATCTTGCCATCATTGACCACCAGAATACGATCCACCAGTTCCAATACCGCACGGCGATGAGTGGCGACGATCATCGTACGATGGGTTAAATATCCTTTAAGATGATCAATCAACTGTTTTTCTGACACATCATCAATGGCAGCGGTCGGTTCATCCAGTAGCAAAATCTTTGGTTGACGAATCAACAACCGCGCCAATAACAAGGCTTGGCGCTGTCCACCAGAAAAGCCGACACCACCCTCTAAAATGATATGATCCAGCCCTTCTTTTTTCTCCTGTACAAATCCCAGTGCACCGGTAATTTGTAAGGCTTCCAGAATTTGCTGATCGGTGGCCAAAGGTGCACCCAAAGTCAGGTTTTCACGGATTGAACCATAAAATAACTGTGAGTTCTGATTCAGCAAGCCCATATCACGACGTACATCTGACGGATCAATCAGGGTCAGATCAACACCATCCAGCTTGACCTTGCCCTGTAACGGTGTCTGCATCCCAGACAAGAGCTGCAACAAGGTCGATTTTCCTGCACCATTACGGCCCAGAATCGCAATTTTCTCCCCGGGCTTGATTTCCAGCTTGGGAATCATCAAACTCGGTTTCGGATCATCATCGCCATATTTGAACACCACACCGTTAAGCTCATAATGCCCATCCAGTGCCGGACGATGAATCAGGTGCGAATAGTCCGGCTGGTCCACTGGTTTTTTCATGAGTTCATCCAGACCGGATTTCGCCACTTTAGCCTGTTGCAAGCGCCCCAGCACGCCCGTAATTTGTGAAATTGGTGCCAGCATGCGTGAAGATAGAATCGAACAGGCCACCAGTGCACCCGTGGTCATATCACCCTCCATCACCGCAAAAGCCCCGACCAAGACTACAATTGCAAAGGTCAGTCCCTGAATTTTTTGGGTCCAGGCGGTCATCAAGCCGACAATTTTACGTTGCTGCATGCTGACATCGGCTGACACTTCATTCATATGATTCCACTGGTTCTGGAAACGCGTTTCAGCCCTTAACAACTTGATGTCTTCAATTCCTTGTACGGCTTCTACCAGCAAGGCATTGCGGATGGCAGATTCGCGCATCCCCAACTGGGCCAGCTGTGCCAGTTTTTTCTGCGCCAGAATTCCCGGGAGAATCATTAAAGGTACAACGAGTAACATAACCCAGAACAGATTGCCACCGATCACCCAGAAGATGCCTAAGAACAGGAAGAAGAATGGCAGGTCGGCAATGGCCGTGACGGTGGTTGAAGTTACCAGTTCGCGGACGCCTTCCAGCTCGCGAATTTGTGAAATGAAAGTTCCTGTTGATTTGGAACGTTCACTGTTTTTAATCCGCAAGGAATGACCAAACACCCGGTCAGAAATTTTTAAATCCGCGCGTTTACCAATAATGTCTGACAAATAGATCCGCGAGACGCGTAACACAAACTCGAAAATCGCGGCGATCAGCACCCCACCTGCCAACACCCATAACGTCGGAATAGATTGTGATGGAATGACACGGTCATAGACATTCATCGAGAAAACTATCGTGGCCAATGCCAGAATATTGGCAATTAAAGATGCAAACATCACATCGATATAACGCTTCCAGTCATTCAGGACAATTGACCAAAACCAGTTTTTCTCAAAGGGTTTGATATATTCATCCACCCGCGCATCTGGAACTGAAGATTCAGGACGCAGCACATAAAGATGCTTTATTCCAACCTCTAACTGCTCAACTGTAAAGCTTTGAGATAAACCTTCATCACCACTGAGCTGTATGCTAACATTCCCTTGTGTGTCGATGCGTTCGATCACGCCTACATCACCACTATCGAATTCAACCAGTAAAGGTAAACGCCATGGATTCAGCAGGCTGCGCTCAAATTTATTTTTACGGACATTTAAACCCATCTGACGACTGACAATTTTGAGCATGTCATCGATATCATGATGCTGGTTCCAGTCCAGTTGCAGGCGTATCCGCTCCTCAGAAGGCTCGATCCGGTAATGCCGGGCAATATTTAAAACTGCCTGAAGCCAAGGTTGATAATTTATTATTGTAGTACTCATGGCTGAACTTCAAACCCCTGAATAGAAATGCTGTTAAGCGCGTAAATATCCCGTGTACGGCCCGTGACCTGAATGTACTGTACGATCGCCGAATAAATATCATAGCGTGCCGATTCAATTTCCTGCGCGGCACTATGAATGGCTTGCTCTGCATTCAGCAAATCCACCACGGTTCGGGTACCCAATTTATATTGTTCTTGATACAGCTCTTTGGTGTGTATCGTGGTTGCGCGGCGCTGGGATAAAACCCCCATTTGTTTTTGTTTATTTTCAATTTGCTCGCGGATCAAGCGCACCTGATCTAGCACATCCAGATAGACCGTATTGACCTGTGCGCGTGCAGCTTCTTCGGCATAGCTTGCGGCACCGGTCTGTGAACGCGTTGCACCACCCTGATACAAATTACTGCTGGCTTCAATCATGACTGAATTATAGAAGCCATCATCTTCATTATTATTTGGATTTCGCCCATTCATCGCCTGACTTAGACTACCTTTAACACTAATAGTCGGATAAGAACTTAATCGCGCCTGATCTTTTTGCGAACGGGCAACATTGACCCCGGCATGTGCCAGAATCATGTTCGGAATCTGGGTAAATTCCGGATCTTGATAAAGATCGGCCTGTGCCACAATACGATCAGGAATATCCCATTCAACAGTGGATACATCAAATCCTAGCAAGGTACGCAAGCGTTGTTGATATTGTCTGAGCTGGGTCTGCTGTACAATCAGATTCGATTGCGCTGCTTCCAGATTGGACTGGGCCTGAATCGGGTCGGCCTGACTGCTGATTCCGGCGCGGGCACGCAAATTGGCAATTTCTGCAATCCGTCCAATGCCCTGAATCTGCTGTTGGGCAATCTGGGTGATTTGCTGATAACGTTTGATATTCACTATTGCATCTGCTACTTCAAATGCAATCTGATCCAAACTAACCAGCACTCTTGCCTGTTCTTCTGCCAAGCGGGCTTCTTCTACACTGACATTGGTTTTAATTTTGCCAAAGTCATACAGCATCTGGGTGGCATTCAAAGAAACCATTTGTTGTCCACGTTCACCGGAAGTGAGGTCACCTGTCCCGATACCCCCGGATAACTGCGGATAATAACCCGCTCTCGCCACATCAATATTCGCGGCCTGCGCAGATAATGTCGAAATACTCTGGGTGATTTCAGGACGTCGTTGCACTGCTCGGTGTACGGCTTCCACCAGATTCATTGTCTTTGGAATGCCGGCTGTGCTTGTAGAACTTAAAGCCGATTGTCCTGACTCTGGCCGGGTAATTTGCGGCAGCTCAGCTACTTTTGATGTATCTAATGAATAATGACCGAGCGAGGTAATATCAATGGTGTGTGCTGATCGTGTCGGTTTGGGTGCAATCAGCTGACCTAAGCTATTCTTGAGATTGGTAAAATAATGGGTGAGCTTTCTGCATGCCCTAAAGACACAGATAAAGGCAAAAGAAGAAGTATCAATCCCCTTCTTTTTTGATCTGTTTTCCCCTGATTTTTTTTAAAGTGTTCTGCCCTAAATCGTATAATTATGTAATGTTTCTTGTTTTAGCCTAACCATATATCAAATCCCTTTAAAAGAAATCTTTTTCACTTTGATTTGATCAAAAAAAACCCTGCATCCGACAACTGGCGTCTGATGCAGGGTTTTTATATAAAGCAGGATTATTTAAACAGTGAAATCATCACCCAGATAAACTTTTCTCACGGTCTCATTCGCCAGAATTTCTTCTGGTGTGCCTTCAGCAAGCAATGCGCCTTCACTGACAATATAAGCATGCTCACAAATCGCCAGCGTTTCACGCACGTTATGATCGGTAATCAGCACCCCAATTCCGCGATCTTTCAAGTTCGTAATAATATCCTTAATATCTCCAACCGAAATCGGATCGACACCGGCAAAAGGCTCATCGAGTAGCATAAATTTTGGGTCAGCCGCAAGTGCACGCGCAATCTCAGCACGACGTCGTTCCCCACCAGATACGCTCATGCCCAAAGAATCTTTGATATGGGTGATTTTAAAGTCTGCCAATAGCTCCGCCAGACGTTGCTGACGTTGTGCCTTGGTCATATCTTTACGGGTTTCCAGAATCGCCATAATATTTTCTGAAATCGTCAGTTTTCGGAAAATCGAAGCTTCCTGCGGCAAATAACCAATTCCCTTACGCGCCCGTTCATGCATTGCGAGGTCGGAAAGATCCAGATCATCGAGATAGATTTCTCCCTTATCCATCCGCACCAGACCAACCACCATATAAAAACTGGTGGTTTTACCGGCACCATTTGGTCCCAGTAACCCAACAATCTGGCCACTCTCCATGCTGAACGACACATCTTTCACTACCCAGCGTTTATTATAATTTTTCGCCAGATGCTTAATGGTTAAGGTTTGAACCTGCTGCGATTGCTCCATTAATCACGCGCTCCCGGGAAGGATGTTGAACTAGATGGTGGAATCACGATTTGTACGCGGCCAGATGATGAACCGGTTTTATTTGGTGTTCCGGTAGCTTCGATATCGCCTTTGTTCATGCTGTATTTTAAAGTCGCACCACGAATACTGGCACCATCCTGTTGCAGGAAGGCATTACCGGACAAGGTAATAATCCCGGTTTCAGCATTATAGACAATTTTCTGCGCCTGACCTTTGGCAAGACCTTTGGCCGGATCCACTTTTTGCTGGAACTGTGCCGGGCTGCCTGTCGCCGTAATCAGGCTGATCTGGCGCTTATTGTTCAGATTGGCCACAATCGAATTGGCTTGTAGCTTCATGGTGCCCTGTTCAATGATGACGTTGCCCGAATACGTCGTCACACCCGTCCGCTCATTGAAAGTTGCCCGGTCAGCCAGCAAGGTAATTGGCTGGTTACGGTCAGATGGCAGTGCAAAAGCAGCGATTGAACCGAGTCCAACCACAGTCGCCAGCGTCATACGCTTCAGGAAAGTGTGCATCATTTTGGCTTTAGGAGTTTGGTTCATACTTTCCTCGAATATTAAAGAATTCGTATTGACCATCATTAAGATTGGCTTTAAGACCCTGGCTGACGAATTCAGCCTGTGGAGATTCCACAATCACTGTCTTGTCTGTTTCAATTTCACGTGTTTTCGGAAAAGCGGTCAGTTCTTCAGTACGAAACCGCATTTTCCCATTTTGCATGATTTTGGTGGCGAGCACTTCTTGAGAGAGTACAACTTTTGTATTGTCATCATAACCATGCGCCATTTTGGCAAAGAAAGTCGCATCGACTTTACCATTGTCATAAGTCGATGCTCGCAGATTTTCCAGCTTTGAGGTTTCTAGCTGCAGGTTCTGCTCGAGTCGGTCCACTTGGGCACGAACCGACACCTGACCTGCTTCATCCGTCTGGGTTAAGTTAATATTTTGAGCGGAATAGGTCATGCTGCGCGCAGAGTCTGCCTGCAACTTGTTGCCCTTGCCGCTGTAATAGTAATAACCACCACTTATTGCGGCAATAATCACAGCCGTAATATATAAAACTTTAGTATCCATAAGCGGTGTACTTAATCCAAAAGATATGACTTATTAATAAGGCGCACGAGTATATTTTTCAAGTAACTCTTGGTACATGCCTTTGGACATTAACAACATATCGCAGATTTCACGCACCGCACCACGTCCACCCTGTGCCTGAGTCACGAGATCGGCACGGCGGCGAACTTCGACATGACCATTAGGTACGGTCACTTTCATGCCGGCAATGGCGAACGCAGACAGATCAGGCCAGTCATCGCCCATATACAGGCAATCTTCAGGATCAATGTTAAGCTGTGCACAGGCTTCACGAAGTGCTGTACCTTTGTCTTCACGGCCCTGATAGACCAGATCAACACCCAGATCCGACATACGCTTTTCTACGATATTGCTTTTACGTCCGGTGATAATAATCACCTTGATTCCTGCTTGTTGAACCAGTTTCATGCCCAGACCATCACGAATATCAAAGGATTTGATCTCATCGCCAGTATTGGTCAGCGTTACAAAGCCATCACTTAAAATACCATCTACATCAAGCACCAGTGCTGCAATATGACGTGCCTGCTCTAATAATACATAAGATGCCATTTATTAATTTACCCCAGCCTGAATCAGGTCATGCATACTAATCACGCCAATGACTTTATTGGCATCATCAACAACTACAAATTGATTAATTTTATGTTCATTCATACGTTCCAGTGCGACCACTGCACGTGCTTCCTGAGAAATGGTCAACGGATTTTTGGTCATCACGTCCTGAATAGCCAGATTGACATCAAAACCTTGCTGCTTATCAATCAAGCGACGCAAGTCACCATCGGTAAAAATCCCCAGCAACACATCATTTTCATCGACGACTGTGGTTAAGCCCAAGCGCTTGTTGGAAATTTCGTACAATACTTTATTCATGGCGGTATCTGGCGAGACTTTAGGTAAATCTGCGCCAGTACGCATCAGATGCTTCACGTGCAATAACAGACGCTTACCCAGCGCACCTGCAGGATGTGAGCGTGCAAAATCATCTGAGGTAAAGCCGCGAGCGTCCAGTAAAGCCACCGCCAAAGCATCACCCAAAGCCAATGTTGCCGTCGTTGACGATGTCGGCGCTAAACCCAGTGGACAGGCTTCTTGGATATTACCCAACGTCAAAGCTACATCAGCATTTTGTGGCATTGGACCACGATCATCACCACTGATGGTAATCAGCGGAATTTCCAGATGTTTGATGAGTGGCATCAACATCATGATTTCATCACTCTTGCCCGAGTTTGAAATCGCAATCAGCACATCACCAGCCACTAACATACCCAAGTCGCCATGACCGGCTTCACCTGGATGCATAAAGAATGAGGGAGTTCCGGTCGAAGCAAAGGTCGCCGCCATTTTACGGCCAATATGACCTGACTTGCCCATTCCGGTAATCACCAGACGGCCAGTACACTGTAAAATAATTTCACATGCCCGGCTAAACCGGTTATCAATCTGTGTTGCTAAAATCTGTAGTGCATTTTCTTCGATGCGCAGTGTTTCAAGTGCGACTTTCTGGAAATCTAGTTGATTCGCTGTTTTCTGTGAATTCAAAGCCTGTTTACCTACGCTAAGGACAGAGAAAAACTCTGGTTTGATGGGCATAATTTTCGCAATTTTAGCATAGCTATGCAATTGTAAGCTTTCTAAATGTAGAAGATTCGACGGATTTTTAATATATTCAGATTGTATTTAACTTGCACAATCTGGTATCTCCGCCTCTACATTCACTCCATTTTTAAAGCGGTTATATGCGCTTGTTTTTATTTTTATAGAAACACGCTTACGCTATCCAAAATAAGTTTGGGTCAAATCAGACCAGACTCATTCAAATATAATTCCATCAGACTGGCAAACACTGCCTCTGAAAATGTAAGCTCAATATTCGCTATTTCACTTCCTGAACCCCTTCTTTATAAATCACTCTCGTTGCCTAACTCCCCTAAATAACTGAGGCTTTTTACGCTTTTATCTTTATGAATAATTATGCTTAGGTTAAGATGATTCATCCTTTTATTTGAAGTCTTTTGAACAGCTATGCAACCATTTGTTCTATATAACTCAGAGCAACGCAAAAAAGTAGAATTCGTACCTCGTGTTGAAGGTCAAATTGATCTGTATGTCTGTGGTATGACGGTTTATGACTACTGTCATATTGGACATGCACGTACAGTGGTTGCATTTGACTATATTATCCGTTTCCTGCGTAGCCAAGGCTGGAAAGTCAAATATGTGCGTAATATTACGGATATTGACGACAAAATTATTAAACGTGCCAATGAAAATGGCGAAAGTATCTCAGAATTAACAGGTCGCTTTATTGATGCGATGAATGAAGACTTTGCCAAACTGGGCTGTCTTGCGCCTGATGCAGCACCTAAAGCAACAGATTACATCGATCAAATGCAAGCAATGATCGGCAACCTGGTCGACAAAGGTACGGCTTATCCTTCCAATAATGGCGATGTCTACTTTGAGGTCGAGAAATTCGCCAAATACGGTCGTCTATCTGGCCGTAAACTAGAAGATATGCAAGCGGGTGCGTCTGAACGTGTCGATGTCGAAGTAGAAAAGAAACACCCGTTTGACTTTGTACTGTGGAAACATGCCAAGGAAAATGAGCCATCATGGGCATCACCGTGGGGTAATGGCCGTCCAGGCTGGCACATCGAATGTTCCGCAATGTCGACCTGCTGCCTAGGCAATCATTTCGATATTCATGGCGGTGGTGCTGATTTAACCTTCCCGCATCATGAAAATGAAATTGCACAATCTGAAGCATCTACTGGCGAACAGTATGTCAATTACTGGATGCATGCCGGATTTATTAATGTCGATGGCGAGAAAATGTCGAAGTCTTTAGGCAATTTCTTCACTATTCGCGACGTGATTGAAAAATTCCATCCGGAAGTGGTGCGTTATTTCATTGTTTCTTCCCATTATCGTAGCCCGGTGAATTACTCGGATGTTGCTTTAAAAGAAGCAAAAAATACCTTATCTCGTTTCTATCACTCGTTTAAAACCTATCAGGCGGTTTATGGTGATCATCTGATTGAAACTCTGGATGAGGCTTTGGTTGAGCGTTTCAATGCCGCTATGCGTGATGATTTCAATACGCCTGAAGCGATTGCGGTATTGTTCGAAATCAATAAAGAGCTGAATCGTACCGTGAAAGAAGAAAATGCGGAACAGGCAGCGATCTACTACGCAACTTTACGTCACCTGACCAATATTCTCGGTCTAGTACAGCAAAATGTAGATGAGTTCCTCAAATCTGACATTGGTCAAGAAGCTCTAGGATTGTCACCTGAACAAATTGAAGATTTGATTCAACAGCGTCAGGATGCCAAGAAAGCCAAAGAGTTCGCACGTGCGGATGAGATTCGTCAATCTTTACTTGATCAAGGCGTGGTACTTGAGGATACTCGTCAAGGTACAGTTTGGCGTCGTGCTGATTAATTAATCAAACAGATTTATAGGGAGTTGACACTGCTGTGGAATTCTCTATAATTCACCTCATTGCGGGAATAGCTCAGTTGGTAGAGCATAACCTTGCCAAGGTTGGGGTCGGGAGTTCGAGTCTCCTTTCCCGCTCCAGAATACGAAAAACCCTTATCGAAAGATAAGGGTTTTTTTATTGTGTTTGAAAAAAATTTATTAATAAAATGTATATCTCAAATCACTTATTCATCCTCTTTTACCCTGACAATTTTTTTGGGTTATTCATGACAAAGTGCTATTGTGGATAAACTTTAAAACTTTCAATCCCTTTCATAACGATATCGTTTCATGACTTATAAATTGAATGCTCGTCATCTTGTTTTAGACTTACTCTACGCTTCTAAGAACTCAACCTTGACTATTAAGCGGATATTAGCTGCTGCTGAATTATTGGGTATATCTGACAATGGTATCCGTGTAGCTGTGGCTCGATTAAATCAGGAAAATTTCATTCAAGCTGTGGAACGCGGCGTGTATCAATTGCTAGAGAAAAAATTCGATACTTCTTTTATCAGCTTAAAGAAACACCCTGATATGCAAACGGCGACCACATGGAACGGAAAATATGTATTGGTCTATACCGGCACTTTGGGACGTGTAGACCGTACCGCCTTATATAAAAGAGAAAAAGCGCTGCGTTATTATGGTTTTCAGGAACTAGAGCAAAATGTTTTTATTCGTCCCGATAATTTAACGCTAAACCTAAGTCCATTAAAAACAGCTGTAATCCAGTTTGGATTAGATCCTGACGCACGTTTTTTCCAAGTCAGTCAACTGGAAAGTGAAACCGAAGTTCGTGATTTATGGGATATCGAAGCGCTACATCAGACCTATCATGCAGTACAGCATGCTATCAACGACTGGTTTGAGAATTACCAGAATCTGACTTTAGCAGAGGCTGCAAAAAGTGCCTTTTATCTAGGTAAATCTGCCCTATTTAGTTTGCGTGCTGACCCCTTACTTCCTGCAGAATGGATAGACACAGATGCTCGACAACAATTTGAGCTCGCAGTCCGCAAAATAGAAAAACAGGGTCAACTTTTATGGCAACACTATTTTAAAGACCAAGGGGTCTAATTTATTTCTTTTTTATACACAAAAATGAATTGACTGTAATATTTCATCCAAATATATTGAATAAAGCAATAAGAACTAAATATAGGCAGAAGAATGAACAGAAAGGTCAGTGTCACAGAACTTTTTAGTCGTGACGAAATTAAAGAACTCACCACGACCTCAGACTTACACGGTGCCTGGGCAGTAGGTTCAACCTGGACCGTAATTGTCATGACCTTTGGTACGGTTGCCTATAGCTGGGAATATTTACCTACATGGGGAAAAATCCTGATATGTGCATTGGCATTGGCTATTCTTGCTGGACGCCAGCTTGCGATGGCTATTTTGATGCATGATGCCTCGCACCATAGCCTGTTCAAAACCAAATGGTTAAATACCCATCTGACTGATTGGCTCTGTGCACGCCCGATCTGGAATGATGTCAGCAAATACCGTCCTTATCACCTGAAACATCATGCTAAAACCTCGCAGCCAGATGATCCTGACTTGGGGTTGGTAAAAAACTTTCCCATTACGCAAAGCTCACTATTCAGGAAATTCTTCCGTGACCTGAATGGGCAATCGGGGCTTAAATTTCTCGCTGGTCGAGTATTAATGGATCTGGAATTGCTGGAATGGAGTGTTTCCAATGACCCCAAGCCAATTCCGCATGGTGATCGCAGCAATTTAGAGTTAGCGAAAAACTTGCTTAAAAATAGTTCTGGTATGTTAATTTCAAATGCAGCAATTTTTTCTGCTCTGTGGGCCAGCGGCCATCCTAAAATGTATTTATTATGGCCTCTCGCCTATATCACTCCATTTCCTTTGTTCATCCGCATCCGCGCTATGGCTGAGCATGCGGGCCTAGAAACCAGTCATTTCGCCCTTAGCAATACCCGCACCACCCGTGCAGACTGGCTGGCACGTGCTTTTGTAGCCCCAATTCATGTGAACTATCATATTGAACATCATTTGATGGCCTCTGTTCCGCATCAAAAGCTGGCGAAAATGCATCAGATGTTAAGGGAGCGTCAGTATGTCGATGCTCCGCCAAGTTATCTGGATGTGATTCGCTCACTTTTAAAAAAATAAAAAATATTTCTGCGGTTGAGACTATTCAATTTCAATGTGGATGGCTTTCGGCATGTGAATGCGGATGTGAGGATTGTCCCCGATGTTCTAGTGGGCAGTCTTCCGCTTCGATCTGCAAGGTCATCTCGGTAATATGATGCTCATGGTGGAGCATCTCAAAGGTCTGATGCCGCAGTTTCTGATAATCCACATTCGGCGCAACCAGATGCACAGTCAGCATGACTTTTTTGGAGGTAATTGCCCAAACCTTGAGCTGATGAATGTCCTGAACCCCTTCGAGCGCCAAAAGATCGTGGCGTAATTTTTCAATATCAATTTCATCCGGCACACCTTCAAGCAGAATATTGATGCTCTGTTTCAGCAAAATCCAGGTTCTTGGCAACACCCAAAATCCGATCAATACCGCAATCAGCGTATCCACCCACATCCAGCCAGTCAAATAAATCACCAGCGCCCCAATGATCACCCCGACTGATCCCAGTGCATCACTGAGCACTTCCAGATAAGCGCCTTTGACATTGAGACTTTCTTGACTGCTAGACACCAGAATTTTCATGGAAATCAGGTTAATGAACAGCCCCAAGGTTGCCACGATCATCATGCCCAAGCTCTGGATTTCTGGCGGATAACTCAAACGCTGATAAGCTTCAAACAAAATATAAATCGCAACCACAAACAGCATCACGGCATTAAACAGGGCAGCCAAAATCTCAAAGCGCTGATAACCAAATGTCCGTTTATTGTCTGCCGGTTTTTGCCCAATTTTGATAGCGACTAAAGCGATAGCCAGTGCAGCAGCATCGGTAAACATATGCGCAGCATCAGAAAGTAGGGCCAAACTTTGAGTCAGAAAACCAGCAATCACTTCCACAATTAAAAAAGTCGTGGTTAATGCCAACGCTATTGATAATTTTTTGGCATTTTTTGCAGTCACGGCGACATGACTATGTTCATGATGATGTGAATTCCCCACCGGCCACTCCTTCCTTCTTATTCAATGAGGATTATATCCTCTGTATCTTTCAAGTTTTATTCTGATTCATATTACGCTTGAATTTTATCTATTTAAGAAGGTTTTTTTATGAACTGTTTTATCAGTCGGCATTGGATTAAAGTTTTAGCTTTTTCATGTTCTGCAAGCCAGGCTTGTACCGAAGCACACTTAAAATTACGCTCGACATATTCTATTATTTTCACAGGAAGTTTCACCTGATGGCTCAGCAAACGATGCAACATAAAGGCCAGATCAAAGTCTGCAATGGACCAGTGTTCAGTCAACCATATGTCCTCCAGCATATATTCTGCCACATTCACCAAGCGCTGAATTTCTTCAGTGATCGGAGCTGTAAGAGGTGTAGATATTTTTGGTGGATGAAATACCGAATCGGAAGGCATTTGCTGGCGGATTTGCATAAAATCGGTTTTGACCAAGGCTTGTATAGCGCGGCATTTGGCTCTGGCCTGAATTTCCTTAGGATATAAGGCCGGATAACTTGGAGCCGGAAAGGTATCTTCCAAGTATTCAGTGATTGCCCATGATTCAAACAGGCTAAAGTTATCTACTATTAAACACGGAACTTTAGCACTTGGACAAATAGCCTGATAAGCCGCAGATTTCTGTTGCTGCTGATCTAAATCAATCACGATTTCCTGAAAATCTAAACCCTTTTCTTTTAAGGCAACATAAACCGACATGGCATAGGGGCTGATTCTGTTTTTATCGACATATAAACGTATATTTTGCATATCCTTGATCCTGATGGTCTTGTTATTTTTATTCAGTACGGCAGCCTTACTCTACTCCCTTTCCTATATAAAAGGAAAAATGAACTGCTTCATGTAGCGATCACACGAAAATGTTTACACAGTTGCCGATAGCGCAGCGATGTTCATTATTTTCTATTTTGCACATGATGTGGGGCATAAAGCCTTTTATTTTGCTTTTGATTCACGTTAAATTAAATCATTCTCTTGATATCAAAAAACTATGCTGAACTTAGCCCACCTCTCCGATACCGTGTATGCCATTCAACATTTGGCTTTTGAAGACTTAGGTGCTTGGGAAGATATTTTTTATCAGCTCGGCTTACGTGTGCGTTATTTCGAAGCTGGCATCGATGATCTTACCAAGGCTTTTAAACATCCTGGATTAACAATTATTCTCGGTGGCCCGATTGCAGTCTATGAAACTGAGGATTACCCTTTCTTACAACAAGAAATAGACTTACTTAAAGTTCGACTGGAAAAGAATTTACCGACTTTAGGCATCTGTTTAGGTGCGCAGTTAATTGCTGCTGCATTGAATGCTAAAGTCTATCCCGGAGATGTGAAGGAAATTGGCTGGTCTAAACTCAGTCTTGCTTCTATTGAAAACAATCCACTAAAAGCTCTGGAGGATATTGACGTCCTGCATTGGCATGGTGATACCTTTGACCTACCTGAACAGGTAGAATTACTGGCCAGCTCTGATCTTTATCCAAATCAGGCCTTTCGGGTAGGACAGAATATTCTAGCACTACAATTCCATGCTGAAGTGGCCAGTGAAAGTTTAGAGAAATGGCTGATTGGACATACCTGTGAGTTACGCAAAGCCCAGATCAATATCCCTGCCTTGCGGGCGGATCATCAAAGCTATGCGCCCGCGCTTGAACAGGCAGCCAGTTCGGTATTGATGCATTATTTAGAAAACCTGCAACTTAAATAACCGTAATAAAAAAGCACCCAACTGGGTGCTTTTTTATTTGTCATTTTTACTTTTTCGGAGCAGGTACAGAAGCCTCGGTAGTAATGTTCACTGTAATTTTATCGCCCACATTTGGAACATAACCGCCTACCCCAAAGGCTGAACGGTTAAATGAAGTGGTTGCATTGAAACCAATCGTTTGTAATTTTGTCATTGGGTGCACGCCTTGTTTATTTAAAACTGCGTCCAGTACCACAGGTTTAGTGACATCTTTTACGGTTAAGTTACCGGTGATTTTGTATTTGTTTTTGCCTAAAGCCTGAACTTTAGTACTTTTAAAAGTGATATTCGGATATTTGGCAGCATCAAAAAATTCTGCTGTCTTAATATGGTCATCCAGCGCTTTCACATTCGTATTAATGCTTGCAACCGGGATATTCACATTGACCGAAGAATTCGCAGGTTTTACATTATCAACATTAATCGTACCCTGGATGTCCCTGAAGTTTGCAGATGGTGTAGAGAAACCAAAGTGGCTCCAAGAGAACACCGTTGCTGAATGAGTCGGGTCAATCGTATAGGCCACTGGTTTTGCCATAGAAACTGTTGCTACAGATGCGACCGCCAAGCCTAATGCTAATGTTTTGAAATTCATGTTTTTATCTCACGTTTTGGATGTTATTAAGTGTATAGAATCTGGAACCGTTTACAGCCCTAAAGATAAAACGTTTTGTTGCAGTGATGAAACGATAAAATTGTAAGTTATTTTTTTTAATTTTTGAGCTTTAATCCATACGGTACTGGATGAATCCAGTTTTCTTGGCGACTTTGTTATACAACGCTTGTGCCTGATGATTTGATTCCTGAGTCAGCCAGTAAACCCGGTCGCAATTACGCTGCTGTGCAACCTGATAGACATGTTGAATCAACTTACGCGCCACACCCTTTCCCCGATAGTCAGGATGGGTAAATAGATCCTGCAAATAGGCATAAGGTCTTACTGTCCAGCTACTATTATGTTCGATAACATGCACAATCCCCACAACCTTTCCATCCATCAGCGCCGCAAAACCGTACATTGAATCTAATTCATAATTGGTTAATTTATCCCAGGAATTTTCACTTACCTCTTCAGAAATTTGCGTCTGATAAAAGCGTTGATAGTCTTGCCATAAAAATAGCCATTCTGCCTGTGATATTTGCTCTAAAGATTTGATCTGGATCTGGGGCTGTATATTCATGTTTAACCGCTTCTTTGGCTTATTTCTTTAATTTAAGTCATTTCGATAGTAGTCGCTGAATTTTTATAGCGGCCTAAACTTAGCTTTATCTCATCTGGTGCTCATAAGCAACCTGTCAGATGAAAATCATCCGGCATAAAAAAAGCCCCAATCAGGGACTTTTCATGCTTTATGTTTAAAGTTTTTCAACCAGAATACGATCAACCTGTTTTAGGCCAGTCGTCTTTTCATGATTTTTACGACGCACTTTAATGACCTTTTCTTCGGCTAATTCTTGCAGCATTAAATCAACTGCAACCATCGCTTCAAGAGCTAACTCCTGTCCGATCCACTTGAGTTCGCCTGCATCCATTAAAATAATTTCATCGTTAATTTGTTCATACAAGCTCATGTTCATCTCACTCTTTCATTTCGACTATGGGAGAACTTTCTAACGATTGCCACATGAAAACAACGCTAAAAAGCGAAAAAATAAAAGACGCCCCAAAAATGGAGCGTCTTTTAAAAAACTGCTTAATCAGTTGATTATGCAGTAATCTCTTTTATAGCTGCTACAACTGCTTCAGTAGTAATACCGAAGAACTGGAACAGATCTTTTGCAGGTGCAGATTCGCCATACGTTGTCATACCGATTACGCGACCATCAAGACCCACAAATTTCCACCAGTAATCAACATGTGCAGCCTCAACAGCAACACGTGCACGAATATTTGATGGAAGAACCGCTTCACGATAAGCTGCATCTTGCTTCATGAATTCTTCAGCACATGGCATAGACACGACACGCACGCCTTCAAGCTGTGCATAAGCTTCCATTGCCAGAGATACTTCAGAACCAGTTGCAATGATGATGGCTTTCAATTCGCCTTTTTCTTCAGCCAATACATAGCCACCTTTCGCAGCGTTCTCAATTTGAGCTTGAGTACGGGTTTGGAATGGCAAGTTCTGACGAGAGAAGATCAATGCGGTTGGACCTTCAGCACGCGTTAATGCAGATTTCCAAGAAATTGCTGCTTCAACGGTGTCACATGGGCGCCATGTATTTAGGTTTGGTGTACCACGAAGGGATGCGATCTGCTCAACAGGTTGATGCGTTGGGCCATCTTCACCCAGACCAATTGAGTCATGCGTATACACATGGATCACGCGCTGTTTCATTAATGCAGACATACGTACCGCATTACGTGCATACTCCATAAACATCAGGAATGTTGCTACATAAGGGATGAACCCGCCATGCAGTGCAACACCATTCGCGATTGCAGTCATACCGAATTCACGTACGCCATAGTGTACGTAGTTACCTGCCGGATTGTCCTGTACGCCTTGCGCGCCTTTCCAAAGGGTCAGGTTAGAACCTGCAAGGTCCGCAGAACCACCTAGAACTTCTGGCAATAATGGAACAAGTGCTTGCAATGCATTTTGGCTCGCTTTACGCGTTGCGATCGTTTCAGCTTTGGCATTCACTTCTGCAATATAAGCATCCGCTTTTGCAACGAAGTCAGCCGGTAATTCACCAGATAAACGACGTTTAAGCTCAGCTGCTTCAGTTGGATATTTTGCAGCATAAGCAGCAAATGTTTCGTTCCAAGCTGCTTCTGATTCAGCACCTTTAGCTTTCGCATCCCAAGCTGCGTAAACATCTTCAGGAATTACAAATGCTTCATCAGTCCAGCCTAGTGCTTCACGAGTCAAGACGATTTCGTCATGACCGAGTGGTGCACCATGACTGTCTTCTTTACCTTGCTTGTTTGGTGAACCCAGACCAATCACAGTTTTACAAATAATGATGGTTGGTTTAGCAGTTTCAGCTTTAGCTTCTAAAGTTGCCTGACGGATTGCATCTGCATCGTGGCCATCAACTTTAATCACTTGCCAGCCGTATGCCAGGAAACGTTGTTCTGTATCGTCAGAGAACCAGCCTTCCACTTCGCCATCAATCGAGATGCCATTGTCATCATAGTAAGCAATCAGTTTGCCTAGACCCAATGTTCCTGCCAAAGAACATGCTTCGTGAGAAACACCTTCCATCAAACAGCCATCGCCAAGGAAGCAGTAAGTGAAGTGATCTACAACTTGGATATCGTCTTTGTTAAATTGTGCAGCTAGGGTTTTTTCAGCCAGTGCAAAACCAACAGCATTCGCGATGCCTTGACCTAAAGGACCAGTCGTCGTTTCAATCCCTGGTGCATAACCCAATTCCGGGTGGCCAGGTGTTTTAGAATGAAGTTGACGGAATGCTTTTAGATCTTCAATCGAAAGATCGTAGCCCGTTAAATGAAGAAGCGCATATTGAAGCATAGAGCCATGGCCATTTGACAATACAAAACGGTCACGGTTTGCCCAATTCGGGTTGGTCGGGTTGTGGTTCATGAATTCACGCCAAACCACATCAGCGATATCTGCCATCCCCATTGGAGCACCTGGATGTCCTGAGTTTGCTTTTTGCACAGCATCCATTGCCAATACACGAATTGCGTTTGCAATACGACGTTCATTAAGCGGGGTTGTCATAAATCAGAGTCCAAAATATTCAGAAATAGGAAATGATGAAAAGACTTTCAAAACTGCTGTCTATTGTCTTAAAAAAACAGCGAGGGGTAAAGACTAACCAACAATATTTATCAGTTTATTGAGTGTCTCTTGCCTTATCGTACAATTATTCCACATTTCTTCTTCGGCTTTGATTCGCTCTACTGGTTTACAGATTGAATTATCCTGCATTTCAAAAGCGACTTTAATTTCTGTATCTGGATTTCAAGCTGATAAACAGGATTGAATTTATGCTGATTTTGTTTCTATTTCATATGTCTCACACCATTATTTTTAAAGAAAATTCATACAATTCTCTGATCTATTCATAATGTAATTTGTATTAAATTTTATAAAATATTGGCAGGATTGTTTGATATACAGGTGAAATCTAATTTGCTTAGGCTAATTTCCAACCTCGGCAGACTTATTGCCCTTGACAATCTTTAGGCAAATAGCGCTGCTGAATATCAGTGGAATAACATTTGTGACTATGAACATCAAAAGCAACCGATTTCCCGCGAATGGCCATATCGACTCCCTGCTCTCGTATCTTGAACTCTATCCGGCAAGCGGCATTAATAATGACTTTTTCGATATATTGACCATGCCCACCAATCTGGCGTCCGGCATCACAGTGCTGATCCGAAGCAATAAACTGGGTTCGATATGCTCCAGCCTGTTCAAACACTTCAGCCAATTGATTACGCACGACATAAGCTTGATAACTCATAAAAGCCATCGTCACTAAAATCGCGATAATGATGAGCACGATCAGCACTTCAATCAGGGTAAATGCCTTTTGATACATGATTTCTGATCTCCTTACAGTCTTGCTCCAAGAAGTCCATAGCAAAAGATGTCGCCATTCCTAACCAGCTAATGTGGAAGACTTAGCGCTAATATGAAGACACGCTTGAACATCGACAAGACAGTTGGTCGCAAGGCGCACAACCTGAATCTGCTTTATTGATGTAATGATCACTTGCTTAAGTAAATTTTGAATTTTGAGCTTTGTATTTTTTCTATCATCTATTTTTTTAAGATTTAATCGGAAATCTAAGCATTTAATTTTATGACAGTCTGATGGATTAAAATATTGTTGCTTCATATTCCTCAATCAATAATGCTGTCTAAATAGATATATCAATTTTTTTAATTCTATTAATCAATTAAAAACACAATAATTTGAAACAATTTCGACCAATTTTGTCGTGTTAAGCTAGTCCTAGAGCGCAACTCGATGTAACATATCGGGTCTTTAAAATTAACTGTGATAGGACTATGCGCGAGTACGCTGTATTTACTTCGGAATCTGTAAGCGAAGGCCATCCAGATAAAATGGCTGACCAAATCAGTGACGCTATTTTGGATGCAATCTTAAAAGAAGACCCATATGCACGGGTTGCTTGTGAAACGCTTGTAAAAACAGGTGCGGTTGTACTTGCCGGTGAAATCACAACGACAGCAAATGTTGATTTTGAGGCAATTGTACGTCATACCGTAAACGGAATTGGTTATCACCATTCTGATCTTGGTTTTGATGGTTCAACCTGTGCCGTGATCAACATGATTGGTAAACAGTCACCTGAAATTGCTCAGGGTGTAGACCGCCAGAAACCTGAAGATCAGGGTGCCGGCGACCAAGGTTTAATGTTCGGTTATGCAAGCCGCGAAACTGATGTATTAATGCCTGCACCGATTTCATATGCGCATCGCTTAATGGAAAAGCAGGCTGAATTACGCCGTAATGGCACCTTGCCATGGTTACGCCCAGATGCAAAAAGTCAGGTAACTTTTGCTTATGAAAATGGCGTACCAGTTCGTTTAGATGCAGTCGTTCTTTCAACTCAACATGATCCTGAAATCACTCAAGCAAACCTGAAAGAGGCTGTGATTGAAGAAATCGTGAAGAAAATCATTCCTGCTGACATGTTCCATGCAGACACCAAATTCCACATCAACCCAACGGGTATGTTTGTGATCGGTGGTCCTGTAGGTGACTGTGGTTTGACTGGCCGTAAAATTATCGTAGATACCTACGGCGGTATGGCACGTCACGGCGGTGGTGCTTTCTCTGGTAAAGATCCATCTAAAGTTGACCGCTCTGCTGCGTATGCAGGTCGTTATGTGGCGAAAAACATCGTTGCTGCTGGCTTGGCTGACAAGTGTGAAATTCAGGTGTCTTATGCAATTGGTGTTGCTGAGCCAACTTCAATTTCAATCAATACCTTCAATACTGCAAAAGTCTCTGAAGAATTGATTATTGCACTGGTTCGTGAACATTTCGACTTACGTCCATATGGCATTACCCGTATGCTTGACCTGATCCAGCCGATGTATAAGCAAACTGCTGCTTATGGTCACTTCGGTCGTGAAGGTTCTGATACTGCCTTTACCTGGGAAAAAACTGACAAAGTGGAAGCGCTTAAAGCCTCTGCTGGTCTATAAGTTTTTCTTAAAAAAAGCCTGCATCATGCAGGCTTTTTTTATGTCTTTTATTTTTTCATTTTTAGAATTATCTCTAGGTCCTGATGACAAATATTTAAATGCCAAGCTTCATACTATAACCTGCCTTTAGAATGATACTTTTGAAACTCCCCTCTCTTTGAATATCGCTATTCCATGAAACTTAAAATAACTTCAGACTAAGCCATTACAGTATAAGTATCGAAAAAAGTTACAGTTAATCAACAAATGTTGATCTATTTGCTAGCATAAATCTAAATAAATGGCTGCTAAATTATATTGCAGCTCTACAACAACAAAAGGATATTACTCGATGAATAAATTACTAATTGCTTTAGGTTTGGCGACCACTGTTGCCTTAGTCGGCTGTAGTAAAGAAGAAGCGCCTGAAACTGGTGCAACCACAGGTGAGCATTTAGAAAATGCAGCCAATCAAGCCGGTCATGATATGGAAGATGCCAGCCGTGAGGCTGCGGTAGAAACCGAACGAGCAATGGATAATGCCGCAGAAAATACTGCTCAGGCAGCGGACGAAGCAGCTGCTGCAACGTCTAGAGCAGCAGATGCCACTGCGGAAGCAGCACGTAAAGCAACTGCAGCAACTGCTGCGGCAGTTGAAGAAGGTGCCGGAGAAGTTCGGGAAAAAGCTGAAAACTGATTTTAGCATTCAGTTTGACGTTTAAAAGCCTGCGATTGCAGGCTTTTTTTATCAGAGATGATTTTAAATAGCGAATGATCTAAATTGAAATTGCATTAATTCTTGATGGGATCATTTTTTATCTAAATGAGTCGAAAAAATCAGATAAACTGATAAAACTTATCAAGTATTAGAATGACTTAATTGTGATTCACTCGGCAAAACGGGCTGCATTTAAACTGAAATTCAGTAGAATACCAGCCTTTATTTTTAAGAATTTAATCTCCCATGTCAGTCATTGTTGCTGCTTCCCAACGGTCGAATATTTCGGTCTGGGCAGCTTTTATCTTGCTTATCATAGGTACAATCGGTGCCTATCAAATCGTAGGCTTAAATCAGGCTCTATTATTCTTGATTGGTGGTGCACTGGGCATGACCCTGTACCATGCTTCATTTGGTTTTACTTCGAGCTGGCGTGTCTTTATCAAGGAACGTCGCGGCCGTGGTTTACGTGCACAAATGATTATGCTCGCTCTGGCGGTCCTGCTGTTTTTCCCGGCTTTAGGTGCAGGTGAATTATTCGGCAACCCAGTTAAAGGTAACGTTAATCCTGTTTCCATGTCAGTCATGATTGGTGCCTTTATTTTCGGTATCGGCATGCAACTTGGTGGCGGCTGTGCATCAGGTACGTTGTATACTGTAGGTGGCGGTAGCGCACGTATGCTGGTGACGCTCTTGTTCTTCTGTATCGGGTCTGTGATTGCGACCTCGCACCTTGACTGGTGGTTTGCCCTGCCACATCTTGAACCGATTTCACTGGTAGAAAGTTTAGGCGTTCTCCCTGGATTACTGTTGAGCTTTATCGTTTTTGCCATCATTGCTGCAGCAACAGTTTATTTCGAAAAGAAACGTCATGGCAGCCTGGAAATTGAGCCACGCAGTGAATATCAGGGCTGGAAGCGCTTTGTTCGTGGTCCATGGCCTTTGATTTGGGGCGGTATTATTCTGACCTTGCTCAACTTTGCTACGCTGGCACTCGCAGGTCGTCCTTGGGGCGTAACCTCTGCGCTGGCAGTTTGGGGTGCCAAAGGTGCTACGCTTGTGGGTGTTGATGTAGCTTCTTGGGATTATTGGCAAAAAGCAGGCAATGCCAAAGCACTGGCAGAATCATTATGGTTTGATATTACCTCAATGATGAACTTCGGTATCATGCTGGGTGCTTTGTTGGCAGCAAGTCTGGCAGGTAAATTTGCGCCGAATTTCAATATTCCAAAACGTTCACTGATTGCTGCTGTTATAGGTGGCATAATGCTGGGCTATGGCGCACGCCTGGCCTACGGTTGTAATATCGGTGCATATTTCAGTGGAATTGCGTCGGGTAGTCTGCATGGCTGGTTATGGCTGGTCTTCGCTTTTATTGGTAATGGGATCGGGGTAAAACTTCGTCCGATTTTCTTCCCGAATGAAAAACCGCAGCCTGAAAAACCAACCGGTTGCTAATGATTAAAATCAAAAAAAGCCCATCAATTTGATGGGCTTTTTTTGATTCAGATTTTACAGTGCGGCTTTTAAATTACAGCCATAACCCATGGTCTGCTGGACCTGACGATAAGTCGTATAACGATCCAGAATAAAGGTATAAAAATGATCAGCGTCAGAGAAATTGGCTTTTAAATTTTCATTCTTGGCATTAGGCAGTTTAATGTCATCGACCAGTTCCAGATTGTAATGTCCCAAACGGTACATATCGGAAAAATAACTATTCATCATATTGCAATAGGCGATTTTACTGGGTTTTAATGCAGTACTGCTGACAAGATGCTGGTTCAAGCTTTGCAGATTATTGATATCTAAAGGAAACTGGTGCGCGAAAGCAATGCTTTCGACTTTCTTAAATTTCTGAAAGTCTTGGGCTAACTGGACATTGAGTGCATCAAAACGTTGCTGCAGTTCCTCTGCAGTCTGAACCTGATATTTGACTGGATCTACGACCGGTTTTTGTGGTTGTTCCGAACATGCAGTTAATCCAGTGAGCAGCGCTAATGACGTTAGCCATACCTTCATGTTTATACACTCAATTTAAATATACCAACACTTATTATGCCTGAAAGCAGTTTGATGTACTGTTTAAAGTATTTTCTCATTCATATAACGCCAGTAGCGCTTTGGCACATATTGAATATGCAATTTCATGTTCTTGCGCGCCTGAATATTCACACTGTTGAAATAATCTTTCCAGAGCTGATCATATAGCAGCTCTTGATCATCCAGTTCAATACTGAATGACTGACTATGACCAATCCGGATTTGTGGATCAATTATTTCAGCGTTCATCTCGACCTGATGCATTTGCCTTAAATCATAATAAATACCGTAATTACGCTGCTCATCATAAATCAGCCAGCTTTGATCCTGATAACGCTCCTGAAAATGTCGGGAAATAATCGGCAAGACATTAAAGTCCGGTCTGACCAGACTCAGAAACAAACCATCTTTGGCTTTTTTAAAGCGTACAAAAGCCTCCATACGATGCTTTTCCCGCCCCACTTGCTTGGCCCATTGCGACATGCCGATCACCGCAGCATGACCATAATCTTTATCGACTGGACGCTGGTTTTGAAAGACATAGACTGCAAAATCAAAAAGAGTCTGGAACGCTGCTTCCTGCTCTGACAAAAACGTATAGTAAAAAGCACGCAAACTGCTGGAAGATACTTTCTGCTTTAATCCCTGCCACACCCGCTGCCCATGCTGATCATTAGAGGCCACATGGATAAATTCATCAAATAAACCTGTTTGTGCTTGAGGATTGGCCGTCACTATCACGTTAAATTCTTTAAACTCGAAAGCACGAAATACACAACTGAGCAGACCAGTCATGCTGCCATCAAAACAGTAACTTGCCACTAGAAACCCAATCCTAATTGAGGTGAAAGTTGCTGCTGATATTTGGATTGTCCTGACATCAAAATTTGCTGGCGAATCTGATGGGACTGCTGATCTTTCTTAAATTTCGGTGTATCTGCACAGCGGATAAAATGCTGCGCCCGGTTATAAGCCACGCCCATGCGTTTTAGCTGGTCAATATGAATCTGTCCAAAACGGCGGGCCTGTACAATTTTCTGGGCAGAACGTACACCTATACCGGGTACCCGTAGAATCATTTTATAGTCGGCACGGTTAATATCGACTGGAAAGGCTTCAGGATGACGCAAGGCCCAACTGAGTTTGGGATCAATATCCAGCTCCAGATTCGGATGCTGCTCATCGACAATTTCATCAGCAGCAAAGCCATAAAAACGCATCAGCCAGTCGGATTGATACAGGCGGTTTTCTCTTAATAATGGCGGTGCTGAGCCGATGGCGGGTAAGGCTTTATCTTCAGGATTAATCGGGATATAACCAGAGAAATACACTCGCTTCAGCTTAAATTCCTTGTAATGCCGGTCAGCCATCAAAATAATATCCTGATCGGTTTCACTATGCGCGCCCACCACCATTTGTGTAGTTTGTCCGGCAGGTACAAATTTTGGAACGGACTTGATCAGCTTGCGTTCATCTTTGAGCTGGATCAACCGGTCACGCACAATGCCTAAGTCTTTTTGTACTTCGGCATGGGTTTTCTCAGGCGCAAATTTTTGCAGTCCCGCTTCCGTTGGCATTTCCAGATTAATACTCATACGGTCGACATACAGCCCGGCTTCGGTAATGATCTCCTGTGATGCACCCGGAATAGTTTTCAGATGGATATAGCCATTAAAGTTTTCTTCGAGTCTAAGTTTTTTGACTACCTGCAGCATCCGTTCCATGGTGTGATCGGCCGATTTAAAAATCCCCGAACTGAGAAACAGCCCTTCAATATAATTACGCCGATAAAAGTTCATGGTCAGATCGACGACTTCCTGCACGGTAAATGCCGCACGCTGAACGTCATTGGAACGGCGCGAAACACAATAGGAACAGTCAAAAATACAGACATTAGAGAACAAAATTTTCAATAAGGACACACAGCGGCCATCTTCGGTATAGCTATGACAAATGCCATTCCCGGTATTGCCTACACCCTTGTCTTTATTTTTACGGTTGCTACCGCTGGATGAGCACGACACATCATACTTGGCAGCATCGGCTAAAATTTGCAGTTTTTCACGGATACGATCAGACATGAGCTCAAAGAATATTTGACCAAAAAGCTATTATAAAGCGTTCAATTCTAGGCTAATAAAAGTTCTATCTTCTTGGCGACGTAGCGTGTCGCAAGAAATGTAAATAACACGTAACCCATGCTGCAGTATTTCAAAATAAAATAACCAATATGATTTGCTTAATTTTGTGCTCAAAGGCAAAGTAAAAGCATAACAAGGAGCAAATCTATGTCTTTATTAGAAAATCTCGGAATTAAACACCCTATTTTCTTGGCACCGATGGCAGGTGTCTCTACACCTGAGCTTGCTGCCGAAGTGTCCAATCAGGGTGGTTTGGGTTCACTGGGTCTGGGGGCCAGTAGTATCGAGGCTGCACGACAACAGATTTTAAAGACCCAGGAGCTAACAGATTGCCCTTTTCAGGTCAATTTTTTCTGTCATGAAAGTGTACCTCTAGATGAAGCTGTAGCGCAGGCATGGATCGCCCAGTTTAAAGATAAATTTGCCGAATATGGCGCTCAGGCACCGGATCATTTGGAGTGTATTTATCCGAGTTTTAAAGATAATGACGACTTCCTGAATCTGGTATTGGAAACCAAACCACGGGCTGTCAGCTTTCATTTTGGGATTCCACATCCGCATCAGATTCAAGCCCTCAAACAGGCCGGGATTCTGACCATGGTATCTGCAACTAATTATGCCGAAGCCAAAGCCATTGAAGCAGCCGGAATTGATATCATTATTGCGCAAGGTATTGAAGCTGGTGGCCATCGCGGGATTTTCTCGACCAAGTTTGATGCATCAGTTAAAACCTCGAATCTGGTGAAGCTGATCAAACAGCATTCTTCCCTTCCGATTGTAGCGGCTGGCGGGATTATGACCGGTGAACAAGCACGTCAAATGATGGATTTCGGTGCAGATGCCGTGCAACTTGGGACTGCATTTGTGCAATGCAAATCCTCCAATGCCAACGAGGCTTATCGTAAAGCACTATTTTCAAAGCCACTCACTCAAGTGAGTGCCAGTATTTCCGGTCGTCCTGCACGCGGCATCATTAACCACTGGCATATTGAGGTGGATACACCCGATCGGCTGGATGTTCCAGCTTATCCATATACTTATGATCTGGCCAAGCAATTGCATGCGGCTGCCGCCAAACATGGAGATCAAGGTTATGGCGCATTCTGGGCAGGTTCAAATGTGGCGCAGATTCGTGAAATGGAAGCTTCCGATCTGATTAACCAGCTCATACTGGAAATGAAGCATCTTTAATACTTGAATCATAAAAAAACCTCTCCACATGGAGAGGTTTTTAATTTATCTAGAATTAGCGTGTGACACGATGCCATGCATCTTTAACCGCGAATTTCGCTTCTTCCCAATTGAGGCGTGATTCACCTTTCAATTGTTCCCACTTGGTACGCAGTTCAGGTTCGGCATGATCAAAATCCGTATCATGCTCATACATCGGACGGTTTTCATAACCGATACGATAAGCGCCACGATAATCACGATCATAATCTAGATCGCTATATGTGCTACGCGTTTCATTGAAATACGGGCGATTATGATACTCATCTCTCCAGTAATTATCTTCTGCTCTCAAATGATCTGGATGTCGATAGTTATCTGCCTCAGGAAAGTTCTCTGGGTGCTGGTAATTATCTGCCTGTTTCTCATGATCAGGTGTTGCAATGTCATTACCTGCAATACCGCCAACAACACCACCGATAATACCACCCACCACTGCACCTGGAGGGCCACCTACCAGACCTGCAACTGCGCCTACCGCAGCTCCACCCAAAGTACCGGCACTGGTCGCAGCCAGATTATCTTCACCTTCATTCATGTCTGGAACACGAGGATTATCTTTCACGGGTGTATTCAAATCTGGACGTGCATTAGTATCAGTCGGATTGATATTCAGGCCTTCACTGCGTTCTTGTGGCAATTCCGTTGACGTTTTATGGCTAAACTCTGTGACTGGACGATTGGTATTTGTCATTACAGATCTCCCTCAATGATGACGATAAACAAGATGGATCACATCTGGTTTATATCTGGATAGGTTCATCATAGAGGAAGCTTGAGTAAGCAATGTCCAAGTCCTGTCCAGTTTAAGTGAACAAACTGTGCTGCTATGTATTAGACAGCCTGAAGTGTAAAAAAAATGCAAAAATCAGCCTGCTCAAGATAAAAAAGGTAGGGATTTCACACAAAAAATATTACATGATTCGCTGAATTTTGCCCGTCATTACTTGGTTTCCAGTAAATTCACCTGCTCGACCTGTACATCAGTCATGGTTAAACCATGTTCTAGCAGTGCATTAAAATAATCTTCTACCACACGATACTGGTCAGCGGTATTTTCTACCTGATACATGCTTTGACGAAACTCGTTACTGGAACGCAGTCCTTTGGTGTACCAGGCAATATGTTTACGGGAAATTCGGCAGCCGGAATACTCGCCGTAAAATTCGTATAACTCTGTCAAATGTCCCAATAGAACATCTTTAACTTCTGTAATACTTGGTGCGTCAAGATGTTGACCAGTTTTTAAATAATGGGCAATTTCACGAAAAATCCAGGGGCGACCTTGTGCTGCACGACCAATCATAATTGCGTCTGCACCGGTATGATCCAGCACGTATTTGGCTTTTTCCGGACTGTCGATATCACCGTTGGCAATCACAGGAATCTTCAACATTTCCTTTACGTCTTTGATTAAAGAATAACGCGCGGTATTCAGGTACATATCTTCACGGGTACGGCCATGTAAAGCTAGCGCTGCAATTCCGGCTTGTTCAGCACGTTTAGCGACACGCATAATATTTTCCTGACCGTTCAAATAACCAAGACGGGTTTTTAAGGTCACTGGCACATCAACTGCAGCCACAACTGCATCCAGAATACGCGCAACTAGATCTTCATCCTGCAATAAAGCAGAACCGGCGAGTCGGTTACAGACCTTTTTGGCTGGGCAGCCCATATTAATATCAACAATTTGCGCACCATTGGCCACCTGATAACGTGCCGCTTCAGCCAGATCATGGGGATCTGAACCAGCAATCTGCGCTGAAATCGGTGCCAGCTCTCCATCAAAATTGGCACGATATAAGCTCTTTTTACTCATGCGCAAAGTTTTGTCAGATGTCATCATTTCACTGACCGCATGGCCTGCACCAAAGTATTTGCACAAGGTTCTAAACGGACGATCGGTCACACCTGCCATGGGAGCGACAATCAAATTGTTTGACAGTTGATATGGACCAATATACATATAAATTCATCACTTTTTTGATGGGCATAGTATACTGCATCTGCCTTATTCGCTCATCTTTTCAATTAATTTACGACACCATGAATAAAACTTTCGCTTCTTGTTTTTCTTTTAAGTCATTGTCTGTACTTGTACTTTCTCTGGGTCTTGCCGGTTGTGGCAATGGTTCATGGTGGTCAAAAGATGATGAACCGACACTTGAAGTTGAACATATTCGTAAAGCCATTCCTGGTCGGGTGAATCAACGTGAGTCTTGGGCACAAGATATTTATGACATTACCGAACAGCTCGGCATTCCTCAGACCAAGGAAAATGTTTGTACGATTGTGGCAGTGGTTGATCAGGAATCTAACTTTGTTGCAGATCCTACTGTTCCGGGTTTGGGTGAAAAGGCGGTTAAGGAAGTCCAAGGTCGCCTTGATGAAAAATTCAAAGATAAGCTTGGTCAAGCAATTGGTGGAACAGTTGCAGGATATTTCCAGGAAGTTCTCAAGAACCATCCGAGTCCTGAAGACAACTACTTAAGCCAGATGCGCCGGGTCAAAACGGAACGTGAACTCGACGAATTATATCGTGAAATATTCGATTATATGGCGAAGCACTATCATGTTAGCGCTCTGACTGGTGCTGCCAAACTGGTCGGCCAGAATATTGGCGAGAAAATGAATCCGATTACCACCTTGGGTTCAATGCAGGTACATATCAGCTATGCGAAAGAACATAAACGCCAAGGCGGCAATATCGCGGAGTTACGTACTGATCTCTACAGTCAATATGGCGGTCTGTATTATGGGATTCATCGCCTGATGATGTATCCGGCAGATTATGACAAGCCGATTTACCGTTTTGCGGACTATAATTCCGGTATGTATTCCAGTCGAAATGCTGCTTTCCAGAGCATGTTGAATGATTTAACTGAGGCCGAACTCGATCTGGATGGCGATTTATTACTCTACACCAAAGATGGCGCGATGCGTTCGCAGAAGAGTCAATCTGAGCGTGAGTTAATCAGTGTTTTTGCCAAAAATAATTTTATTATTACTGAACGTCAAATCCGAGCTGATTTAAAGAAAGAAAAAGACAAAGACTTTGAAGATACGATGACTTATCGTGGTGTCAGCAAGCTCTATCAGGAAAAAACGGGTAAAGATCCTATCTATGCTATCATGCCTGAAGTGGTCATTTCCGGGCCAAAATTGAGTCGTGATTATAATACCAACTGGTTTGCTACCCGTGTCGATGGTCGATATCAAACATGCATGCGCAAAATCAAGAATCTAAAACTCTAGCCTTATTTGATTTTGATGGCACCCTGTATCTGCATGATAGCTTTACCGGGTTCATTTTTTATGCCTTGAGAAAACGGCATATTGTGAAACGCGGCCTACAAATTTTGCCGTGGATTCAGGCTTATTATTTAAAACTCTACCCTGCACACCGCATGCGTCCCAAGTTGTATGCCAGCATGTTTAAAGACAGTGATGCCGATGAGATTCTGCAATTGGCTCAAGACTATGCACAACAATTGATGCTTAAGTTAAATCCGAAATTATTAGAGCAGCTTAGACAACATCAAGAATTAAGCCATGAAGTGGTACTAGTTTCCGCATCTCTGGATTTATATTTAAAACCGGTCTGCAGCTATTTAAATATCGATTTAATCTGTAGTGAAGTTGAAATCAAAGCTGGGAAATTGACAGGGTGTTATCAAACTCCTGACTGTAGTAACACACAAAAGAAAATTAGAATTCTAGAAAAATATAATCTGGATAATTATGCTGAAATTTATGCTTATGGGAATAGCAAGGAAGATATAGAAATGCTCAGTCTGGCGCAGCAAAGCTATTTTGAGGGTCAAGATCAACAGCTTCCAAAAATTAATATTTCAGCTCATTCGATGCCATATTAGTCCTTTCCATTCTATCGGGTTAACCTACTAAACACCTTTAGACAACGCTATAAATGGCAGATTAACTTTTTTACTTTATGCCTTGAAATCATCTTAAATAGCTTCGTAATCAGGATTTTTACTTCCTGAAGTATTCGCCTCCTAGCTAAAAAAACCACTTCATTTGAAGTAGTTTTTTTAGCTTTAAGAAAAATTACTTCTTAAACGGAAATGCATATTTCACAATACGTTTAATCACGCTGCCATACTGTTTGACCAGACTGGCATTGTTATAGTTTAAGCCGTATTTCTCACAAACTGCCTGAACTTTTGGTGCCATCTGGCGATAACGACGTGCAGGTACATCAGGATACAGATGATGTTCAATCTGGTGACTTAAATGACCCGTCAAGATATGAAACGCTTCAGAACCAGTCAGGTTGGATGAACCACGGATCTGACGCATATACCAGTGACCACGACTTTCATTTTGCAGTACCGATTTCGGGAATACTTCGACATCTTTGGTAAAGTGACCACAGAAAATAATACTAAAGGTCCAGATATTACGTAGGCCATTGGCCACCATATTGCCGGTCAAAACCGGTAAAGCCGCAGGACCTGCAATCAATGGAAAGAACACATAATCTTTAAACAACTGTTTGCCGATTTTGTTCTGCATTGGACGCCATTCTTCTTTGGTCTGCTCTTTGCTTTTACGGCCTTTGAAGTATTTACCCAATTCAAGATTCTGAATTGCAACACCCCACTGGAACAACAAACAGAATGGCACTGCATAAATCGGTTGCAATAAATAACCCGGTTTCCAGCGCTGTTCCGGGAACAAGCGTAATAGACCATAACCGATATCATCATCCATACCCTTAATATTGGTATAAGTATGATGCTTAAAGTTATGGGTTTGACGCCAGTTGTCTGAAGTCCCTACAATATCCCATTCATAAGTCTGACCATTGAGTTTAGGATCATTCATCCAGTCATATTGACCATGCATGACGTTATGACCCAACTCCATGTTTTCCATGATTTTGGCAAAGCCTAATAGACCTGTGCCTAGCAACCATGCTGGCGGGAACCAGCCTGCAAACAATAAGGCGCGACCGGCAATCGATGAGTAACGAATGGTTGAATAGACACGACGGATATATTTCGCATCTTTTTCACCTAGATCATCTAGCACTTCTTGCTTAATCGCATCGAGCTCACGTGCAAGTTCATCAAGTTCAAACTGGGTTAATTCACGGTTTTTAGGATTTTTAAAATACTGTAATTTTACTGGCATATTCATAAGATAAAACTCGCTTATAAGTCGATGACAAGGTCAGTCTGCGCTGAGTTAATACAAATTTTGAGCAGGTTGCCGGGTTCGGTATTTTGTGCACCGTTGACCAAATTCTTGGTCGAACCTTCTACTTTATTGCAGGCACATTTATTACAAATGCCCATACGGCAACCATGGGTCGGTTTAATATTTTGCTGTTCCAGGCTCACCAGAATGGATTGGCCTTTTGGAATGCTGACAATTTTTTTCGACTGGGTCAGGGTGACATTAATAAAGCCGGTATCCGATAGATCCGCCAAACTCATGCTAAAGGCTTCACCTTTAAACTGTTTTGCCTGAGCAAAAAGCTGTTCTGCTTTAGATACAAAACCTGAAGGACCACAGCAATATACGATGCTATTTTCCAGATTTTGCAGATCTGTCAGATAGGTTTCATCCAGACGTGCAGCAGCTGGCTGTTCTTGAGTGGCATACACATGAAATGAGAAATTTGCATGTTTCTGAGCAAGCTCTTCAAACCGTGCTTTAAATGCGGCATCCTGATCTTTTTTAACCCAGTACCAGAGAGTGACCGGTGCAGATAGTTCACCTTTTTTGCTCAAGCTTTCCAGCATACTGAGCATTGGGGTAATACCACTCCCTGCTGCAAGCAAAATCAATGGACTCGTCTGCGCAGGCAAGGTCATATCACCATAAGGGTGACCAAATTCGATCACATCACCCACTTGTGCCTGTTCTGCAAACCATGTGCTGACTTTACCAGCATCGACTTTTTTCACGCTCAGCAATACATGCTGAGAATCGACACGGGTCAAGCTATAGCTACGTTCATAACGAATGCCATTCACTACCACATAGACCGGATGATGCTGCCCTGCTTCACCAAACTTAAATAAGCGATTCACCTGAATTTTCAGACTCAGCATATCCTGTGCTGCATTTTCTTTGTGCACGATCTTGCCTAATGGCTGATTCAACGACCATACAGGATTGAGTTTCTGAATCCAGAAATTAATCGCATGCTGATCGATTACACTGTCAGACAGTGCATTCAACGGCGTTTTAAGTTTTTGGAGTACATGCATCGTTTGCGACATCACCTTGGGTTTTTAATTATTATACACATGTATATATATTTGTATATACAACTGTATTGTTTCTAATCATTTCACAAGCTTGACTGGCTCGGTTATAATAAAATGATTCATGCATGAACCTATCGATGAACGAGCCTTCAATGAAAATAAGCAGTGACGCATCTTTATTACAATCGAAAAGCATTGATGAGCCGATTATCGTACGGAGTGTCGGTCGCAAGGCCACCATTACCAAGGAAGAACTGTTTCAGGCTGCGTTGAATCTGATTGGGCCACAAAAAAGTATTTCCTCTTTAAGTCTACGTGAAGTCGCGCGTGAAGCTGGTATTGCACCGAACAGCTTCTATCGTCATTTTAAAGATATTGATGAACTGGCCATTGAGCTGATTGATCGTGCCGGAATTGTATTGCGTCAGATTTTGCATGAAGCACGTCTGCAAGCTTCTCGCCAGAACAGCATCATCCGCAGTTCTGTGGAAGTTTTTATTGCCCAGCTGGATGCCGATGAAGGCAATCTGAGCCTGTTATTACGTGAAGGCTATACTGGCTCCAAGTCTTATAAACAGGCGGTAGAACGCCAGTTAAATTATTTTCAGCAAGAACTTCAGGATGATTTGATTCGTCTAGAACGCCTAAACAACAAGAAGTTATTTCATCCGGATATTGCCGCCAAAGCCATTACCCAACTGGTCTTCAACATGGGCGCCAATGTGATTGATATGCCTGCCGAAGACCGCAAAGAAATTGCCGAACAGACCATGATCATGATCCGGATGATTCTGGAAGGTGCACGTCATCTGGAAGATTCTCAGCTACGTTAATTTTCCGATTTGCATGAAGTAGTATAAAAAGAGACGCAATCAACGTCTCTTTTTTTATGATAATTACAAAAGTACAAGTTGGGCTTTGACCGCCTTTGCAGTGGCCTCCGGATACTCAAGCGGGAACATATGCCCGCCCTCAACCACAGAATAATTAATCCGATAAATCTTCTGCATACCTTGTGGCAAACCCTGCTGATAAAACTGGCTCTGCTCAGCAGTCATCAGATGAATTGGCACTTCAGGCGGTCGGCGTGGTGTTCTCCACCACCAAGCTGGCACAGTCCGGAAGATTTCCGCTTCTACCTGTTTAGGAATGGTTAACGTCACCCCACCGCGTTCAGGTTCTAGCCGAATACCGCTCTCAATATAATCAGCAAAACATTGCTCATCGAAATTTTTAAATAGACGGTTAGGTCGCAAAGCTTCAATCGCGACCTGTTTCGATAACCAATGATCTTTGCGTTTTAGCGTAATTCCTGCGGGTGTATAACGATCGACACTTTTTAGATTCAGCTTTTTCATCAGTTCGAACATGGCGCTGTTTTTTCCAATCACAAACGGTGGATCCATAATGACCAGTTTAGAAAACAGTTCGGGACGGCGATACGCCGCCATCAGGGTCACCAGACTGCCGAAGGAATGCCCTAAACCAATCACCTGTTGATGAGGAAATTGCTGCTCGATATCTGCAATAACTTCATCGACCAGATAGCGCCAGTCTCGCGTAATTGGATATTGCGGATTCATGCCGATAAATGGAATCGCTTTGACCTCATAGTCTTGCTGAAAACAGTCCAGAAACTTCTGATAAGTTGCCGAAGGGATACCATTGGCATGGGTAAAATGTAGGGCTTGCTTCATTATTTTTTAAACGCAGTGCGTATTCATCCTGAAATCATCAAATGAGCTTACTGATCTATTCTTTCATTCGGCAGTGCAAAAATGCTCAAAGCATGACCTCAAAGTCATTTCTCTGTACTTCTTCAGAATTTAAGGTTTATTTCTGCGATATAGTTAAATGTTGCATCGGTAGAAAAGTCGCGCCGCAACTGGCCTTATCCCCCGCGATGACCACTGCCCGTCCTTTGACAGTAATAGACAAATTGCTGGAAATTGCGGTAACCATGGTCTGGCATTTGGGACAATAATGCTTCATACCATTTAAATGCACGGCAATACCATTGATCAAAAAAGAGAGTTCGCATTCAGTCACCATGCCACCATGACTGGTCTTTGTGCCAAAGGTAATCAGTGCTTTTGACATACTTTGTCATTCTTATTATTCAGTAGGTTGATTTTAAACAGGAGGAAAATGACAGGCCAGCATTCTCCGACAAAAAAATAATAAACCTGGATTTTGCCCATAAAAAAAGCAGCCCGAAAGCTGCATTTTTTAATTGTGTAAAACTTAAGGCTTGACCACGACCATCACCTGAATCGCTTCAGGCGTTACCGATAGACCATCCAGTAGGCTTAGACCTTCTTTCTGCAACTTCTGTAAACGCGCAATTTCATCTTCACGGATACTTGGGTTGAACTGTTTCAGATAGGTCAGGCGATCAATTTCATATTGCCATTTGTTGCCATACACTTCTTTGGCTTGCTGCTTGAAGCCCGGCAATGCACTGCGTGCCAGTTCAAGCGCTTGCTGATAACGAGCTTCAATCACATCACGACGTGCTTTCACCACCTGACGGCAGCTATTGCCATCTAAATGATGCAGATAAGGCTTCAGGATTTCTGGTGCAATCTTCTGGGATAGATCCTGACCTTTTTCACTAAGCAAGACACGAATCAACTGTTGCGGCAAGCTAGACGGCAAATTCAATGCTTTCGGTGCCACCACATCGACCTTGAACCAGACTTCTAATAATACCGAACCTTGTGGCAATGCTGCCGATTTTAATACCGCAACGTTGGTGCTACCAAAGCCTTGCGTATTGATCATTTCCATCACGCTTTCAGTGAATGGATGTTCAAGGGTCAGGTATTGTGCATCTTCACGGATCTGTGCCTGATCACGATAAAAAGTGGCAGTGATGCCTTCTTCATCCAGCGTCAAACCTTGAACCTGCATTTGATCTGTTGGCTTGATGATCACGGTACCGTTACTTTGCTCGTCAAAGTCGATATTCGTAGACGCCATAAAGCGCTTCATGAAAATCGGCAAAGTGGTATTGTCATCATAGTCTTCAAGCGCGTTGACAATTTCCTGTGCCACCACCGGACGGCAAGAGTTGTACTCAAGCAAACGGTCTCGACCTTCCTGCAATTCAGCTTCCAGCGCTTCACGTTGCACGCTAACTTCTTCCAGCAGGTCTTCAAACTCTTGACCTTTGTCTGCCAATAAACAGTCTTTCAAGCGAACAATAAAATTTTCTTGCAAGGTTTGTGCAGCTGGAGAAATATTGCTGAAGATATTCAGCGCTTCGTTATACCAGCGGAACATACGTTCTTGTGCAGTTCCCACCAGATAAGGCACATGAATCTGAATGCGGTTTTCCTGACCGATACGATCCAGACGACCAATACGCTGTTCCAACACGTCCGGGTTCGCAGGTAGGTCAAACAGAATCAGATCAGAGGCAAACTGGAAGTTACGTCCTTCTGAACCGATTTCCGAACAAAGAAGAATCTGCGCGCCATACGAATCTTCAGCAAAATAAGCTGCGGCCTGGTCACGTTCTAACAAGCTCATGCCTTCATGGAACATCGCCGTACGAATACCGGCATGTAGACGCAGTACATTTTCCAACGCCTCAACCACTGGCCCGCTACGCGCAATCAGTAAGACTTTCTTGTGTTTTAAATCAGTACGCAAACGCTCCATCAGCCACATCACACGTGGATCAGCTTCCATCCACGAGCCATCTAACTGGGCTTCTTCAGGCCACATTTGCTCACGTAATTTACCGTCTTTAGACCAATGTTCTGGTGCCGGTAATGGCGCTGGCTGACAGTCACGGCCCGGGAAACCTTGAATCGCTTCACGCGTATTACGGAACAGGATACGGCCTGTACCATGACGGTCTAAAAGCTCATGAATGGCACGGAAACGCTGCTCAGGATGGTCTTCAATCGGATGACCTAACAAGCCCTCAATCGCAGTGAAATGCTCAGCTTCTAGCGGCATGTCTGACATTAGCACTTCTGCAATTTTAGCCGTATGCTGATATTGCGCTTCTTCATCGAGGAAACGATCCAGCGAGTTAAAACGTTGCGGATCAAGCAAACGTAGGCGTGCAAAGTGACTTTCCACACCGAGCTGTTCAGGTGTCGCCGTCAATAACAACACGCCCGGCGTATGTTCAGCCAGTTCTTCGACCAGATCATAACGGTCATTACCGCCATCTTCTTCACTCCACATCAAATGATGTGCTTCATCGACCACCAGCAAGTCGAAACCGGCTTCTAGTGCCTGTTCACGCAAATCTTCATGGTCGACCATCAAATCGACAGAGGCAATAATTTTTTGTTCGGTCAAGAACGGGTTTTGTTCAGGATCATGTTCTTTGATCGATGCAGTACGGGTCAAGTCAAACAGCGAGAACTCAAGATTGAAACGACGGCGCATCTCAATCATCCACTGATATTGCAGCGAATCCGGTACTAAAATCAGAATACGTTCAGAACGGCCGGTTTTCAGCTGTTGATGGATAATCAGACCAGCTTCGATGGTTTTGCCCAGACCTACTTCATCGGCCAGTAACACACGCGGTGCAAAACGCTGACCGACTTCATGAGCAATATACAATTGATGTGGAATCAGGCCGACACGTGAACCCACCAGACCACGCAGTGGACTGCTTTGCATATTGGCCTGCATCAGCAGTGCTTCAATACGCAGGTCATACCATTCTTTATAATCAACCTGACTGGCCAATAAACGATCTAAAGGCTTAGACAGCTGGATAGTCGCACCAATACGGGTTTCATTCAGCGATTTACGTTCTTCAGTTCCATCTTCCAGAGTACGAACGACGTGATAACGTACCACGCCATTGCGGTCTTCAACGGATTCTACAATCCACTTGGTCCCTTCCTGATCCTGTAATTCATCTTTCACATTAAATACGATACGAGATAAGGGTGCATTGCTGCGTGCATAGACGCGGGTTTCATCGCTTTTCGGGAATAAAATGCTAACCGACCGCTCATCAACATCAATAAGAACGCCTAAACCGAGTTCTGTTTCAGTATCTGATAACCAACGTTGACCAATAGCAAATTGCTGCAATTTTTCCACCTTTATCTTAAGTACAAGATTATGAATATTAGGCTCAATCACGAAACGTGATTGGAGCAAAATTTCACACCTTCAAGCAATGTATTTTGACATAAAGCCCACTAAAAAGTGAGCATAATTCACGCCGATTAAAGAAGTATTTCCTAGAACGGCGCTGGACAATAAAATTCGACCAGCTGCTCTGTTTGAGGATGACAAAAACTCAAACGTTCCGCGTGTAAACATAGACGTGAGCTGAGCTGTTGCTGTTCGGGTGTCGCATATAAGGTATCGCCAATAATCGGATGTCCGAGATATTGCATATGCACCCGTAGCTGATGTGAACGGCCGGTAATTGGGATCAGTTTCACCCGGGTCACAGGCTGTCCCTGAATATTAAAATGTTCAATCGCCTGCCAATGCGTGATGGCCGGCTTATTATGTGCGGGATCTGCGATATGTAAGGGGGGACGGCTTGGATCATACACGACTGGCACTTCAATAGTACCTTCACCTTCGAGTGTACCGGCAACCACAGCCTGATAGGTTTTATCGGTCTGGCGCTCCTGAAACTGACGGGAAATGGTTTTTTGTCCCCATTTGCTCAGACCAAAGGCCAAAATGCCGGATGTATCACGATCCAGTCGATGAATCAGTAAAGTTTTGGGTTCTAGTTTGACCAGACGGTTGATCAGGCAATCTTGTAAGTCTTCTGTTTTACCGGGAACTGTGAGTAAACCTGCAGGTTTGTGGATGACCATGAAATCATCATCACGATGTATCAGATGTTCGGTTAGAAAATTACTCAAAGTTCAATCCCAGGCTGATCGCGAAAAACAAGGCGGCAATGATAGAAAGCTTAGCCAATAATTACAATGCGCATTTATGTAAATGACGATGAAATTTCCGATTTAGCGCATAAAAATGCTCAATCGAAGCGCATCAACCTGAGGATTGTAAAATGAAGCTTGCCAATTCATGCAAAGACGGATGCTGTAGCACATCTTCATAAAGTACATTCGCGCCATGCGCACGCCATATACCGACCAGACTCACCATCGCTACCGAATCCAGACCATAATTTTTTAAATCGACATAGGGATCAATTTCCAGAGCATCCATATCCAGCTGTTCTGCGACAGCCAACATAATGCCTTTGGTGGACAATACATATTCTGACGGCGCGCTTAAATCCCATAAGCGAGTCAGGCTATAGGTATTTAAGTGATGTATCCCCTGTGCTGAAATATTTTCGATCCATTGAATATGCTGATCTTGATTCGCCAATAAAATCACATCATCGACCACACCGATTTGATCCGTCACACTCATCAGATGCGGCAAAATCTGTTTCAGCATCGGTGTAACCTGCCCGGCAAAAATCAGTTGCGGATGCATTGAGGCATATTCTCCCAATTGCTGCATGCCTTGCATCAGGTCATCACCATATAAGTCAACAATCGGAATATCGAGTGCTTTGGCTTTATTGCTGATCTGGATCAGATGACTCATTAGGTCGCTTTCTTGTATGCCTACCATCATCCTTAAATTTTGTAATCCCACTAAAACCAAAACAGATTCATTTGATGCAAGCTGCCATTTGGCTTGGGATGGAGCAAGTTGGATTTTTTTAGGGATGGGGTACAGCATGGGAGAGGATTTTTCTAATCTATGCGAATATATACCTATGCTAGCGTAGATCTAGAAAAATGGTAAGTTCTAACCTCTACACTGATCCTAGACAAAATAATGGACAACCAGCCCCTCTAAACTTTTAATAATATCTTCAAACAACTTGGATGGACGGCGACTCATTGCAGAACATTGGGCTTTTTCGACGGCCAGATTTGCAGTCATCGGTGCTGCGCCATCCATACGCTTCATCGCAAGCAAATGACCCGTTTCATCCACCACAGCAATACTGACATTAAAACTGTTCTGAATGGCATATTGATGGGCTTGATCTAATAAAAATTCCGCATCGCTTAAAGTCAAATAATGTTTGGTTTTCATTGATCTATCTCATCCTTTAATTAATCAATTTCAAATCTTATGATGTCTAATCCAAAGAATGAAATAAGCCCGATCACTCGGGCTTATATTCCCTCTCCTTTTAGGAGAGGGTCAGGGAGAGGTCGAATTATCCTTTCATCTCAGCAAAAGTTTCTTTAGCCGCTCGAATCGTGTAAGCAATATCTTCATCACTATGCGCAGCTGAAATAAAGCCGGCTTCAAAAGCAGATGGTGCAAGGTTTACGCCACGATTTAACATGCCATGGAAGAATTTACGGAAAGCATCGACATCACATTTCAGCATAGAGTCGAAGCTGGTGATGTCTTCTTGATCGGTAAAGTACAGACCGAACATGCCACCCACTTGTTGCGTTTTGAACGGAATGCCTGCTTCATCTGCAGCAGTTTGCAAGCCAACCAGCAGTTTCTCAAGTTGCGCAGACAATTTCTCATAGAAACCTTCAGCACGTAGATGTTTAAACATCTCGATACCTGCACGCATTGCCAGCGGATTACCTGATAGCGTACCTGCTTGATACACCTTACCCAATGGTGCGATACATTCCATCACTTCACGTTTACCACCGAATGCACCGACTGGTAAGCCTGCACCGATGATTTTACCTAAAGTGGTTAAATCCGGAGTTACACCATAATGCGCTTGCGCACCGCCAAGACCGACACGGAAACCGGTCATTACTTCATCAATGATAAACACTGAACCATGCTCATTACAGACATCACGAATTGCTTGCAGGAAACCGTCAATCGGTTTCACCAGGTTCATGTTGCCTGCGACTGGCTCAACAATCACGCCGGCAATTTCTGAACCGAATTTGGCAAAGCATTCTTTTAAAGTCGCGATGTCGTTATATGGAAGTGTCAGCGTATGTTTAGCAAAATCTGCTGGCACGCCTGCAGACGTCGCTTCCCCTTCTCCACTGGTCAATAAACCAGAACCTGCTTTTACCAATAATGAATCCGAGTGACCGTGGTAACAGCCTTCAAATTTTACAATTTTGTCACGGCCGGTATAACCACGCGCTAGACGAATCGCGGTCATGGTTGCTTCTGTACCCGAGTTGGTCATACGCACCAATTCGATTGAAGGCATGATCTCGCAAATAATATCTGCAAGCGTGGTTTCATGAACTGTGGGCGCACCAAAACTCAAACCATCGACCGCAGCATCCTGAACGGCTTTAATAATCGCCGGATGTGCATGGCCCAGAATCATCGGCCCCCATGAACCTACATAGTCCACATAACGCTTACCATCGACATCATACAGATACGCACCTTGGGCTTTTTCGATAAAGACCGGCGTCCCACCGACACCATTAAATGCGCGTACAGGTGAGTTGACGCCACCCGGGATATGTTTATTGGCTTGTTTGAACAATTGTTCTTGCTTTGGAGATAAGCTCATGAAGGCACTCGACTCAAAATTAAATCAATCAAAAAATTTTATGCTGTAGCTTGAAAAAGCGCAGACCATTCATCTAAACGTTCAGGAATGGCATTCATAGGAAGTCCCAATATATCACTAATCACCGCGCAATAATCCGCACCTGACTCAATGACATCCTTGGAATTTTCAACCGTTAAACCACCAATGGCACAGAGAGGCACGTTCAATTTTTCTTTGGCCAGTTTTAAGGTTTCAAGACCAATATTACCCGCTTCAGGTTTACTATCAGTCGCATAAATTGCGCCAAATGCCACATAATTCGCACCATCGGCAATGGCCTGTTTAGCCAGCTCAAGGGAGTTATTACAGCTGCGGCCAATCAACACGCCTTTAGGCAAATGCACAACAGCGTCGACAATCGAACCATCATCCTGGCCTAAATGCACACCCACGCCGTATTTAACCGCCATTTCCAGATCATCATTAATTACGAAAGGTACGCCATATTCAGCACACATGGCTTTTATATACTCGATTTCGTAAATTTGATCTTCTTTCGCCACTTTTTTACGGCGATATTGCAAGACCGCAACACCACCATTGGCCATTGCACCTTCCAACTTCGCTAATAAAAGCTCTAATGGATCATCATTGGTAATTAAATATAAACCGCGCATCTTGCTCGCCACTTGCTAGGATGGCTCTATTATAGGCATAACTCGGTTTAATTGCCGCCATCTTGCTGTTTCTAAGACTGGGCAGCAACAGATTTGCAGTTTTTTAGCGCAATTTGTCAATTAAATCTCAAATATCACCATTTTCAGGGATATACGGACTTTCAAATCTGCGTTTTAATCGCCTTATAACAATAATTATAACGTGTTAATGCTTACGCCCTCCGACAAACGCTTTTAGGATTTTGCAGATAACTTGGTGGAGAAGTTGCAAAATTCTAAGAGCGATTTTTTTGTCTTTTTTTCGCCTGGCTCAAGCGTACTCAAATTAATTAATATTAGAAATACCCATTTTCAGGGATAGCCCAATCGGCGCGAAGCGTCTTAAATAGCCTTAGACACAGAAAATAAACAGAAAAATAAATACCTGTGTTTGTAATACCCGATCCTTTCTGGTTTTGAGTCATTCGTTTGTGGGGAAACATTTCAAAGCCAGAAAGGATCTTTTACTTTCAGCACAAATCCACATGAATTCTTCTATGAATATTTACACAATAGCATGAGCAAAATCTTGAACATTTATTGGTAGCAAACAGGCATAAAAAAAGCCCGGAGAAGGTCGCTCCAGGCTTGGAAAACTGATGTATTAATTAAAATATAATGGTTGATCAAAAAACCTAATCTGCAATACCATAATTATTAGAATAATAATTCTAGACTTGCAAGGCTTTTATCGAAATTTCATGCTTTAAGTGGGCACATTCCGATAAAAGTCATTCTGGCTTAACTGGAAATTTTATCGTATTTAAGGTCGATCAGACTGATATTACCACGCAGGACATCGGCAAACATGCGCCAGTCCGAGATAAAGCTATATACAGGCTGTTTGAAGCTGGCTGGTTTATTGCGCTCAAAGATAAAATGACCGACCCAGGCACAGGCATAGCCCGAGAGTAAACCATATGCAAAATATCGCGGCTTGCCTTGACGAATGGCTTTGGCAAAACAGTATAAACCGATGCTACTGCCGGCCACGTGCAGACGGCGGCTAATAATATGCCGATGCTCAGTCAAATAGAAGCGATAAAATTCATGATAGTTCTTAATCGGCATCTGGGGCTGAACCATCACCTCATTCTTACTTTCTGGTTGTACTTGTACATTCATCTGTCATCATCCTGACGTTTTTTGTTTTACCTTAGCGTATATTTTAGCCAAATAACAGCCTTTTGATGCGCGCTTCAATGCATCTTGCACATCCCCGTGAAGGCCTGAATCCGATCGTTTTAGCCTAAAATGAACCGATGAAATCTAAGTTTCAAACTTCTGTTTAAGCTTTTTATGCTCAGTCAAGTCTTACATGCATTTTGATTTTGGTTACAATCTGCTGCGCACAAATCTAAAAATATAATTGCGGCTGCTGTCCGCCTCATTTTAAAACCTTATTCAAGTGAAGATTCAGTACTTAATTGCACTGAACAGATAGGATGATCATCATGGTTGAAGTTGAACTCAAGTTCCAAATTCCTGTGTCACGACGCACTGCGCTGCTCAAGGCACTTGATCCGAAAAAGTCTCAACAGATCCAGCTTCAAGCCAAATATTATGATACTATCGACCGTCAACTGGCCCGGCATGGGGTGGCACTGCGTCAGCGTCTGGAAGGTACACGTTGGGTGCAAACACTAAAAGCGGCCGGAAAAAGCCATATCGAACGCTTTGAACATAATCATGATCTAGGGAAATTAACTGCATCTCCTGAACTGGATTTAGATATTTATAAAAAATTTCCAGAAGCCGGGGCAATTCTCAGCAATGCGCTCGGCAATCAGTTCGACCAGCTCCAACTCCAGTTTGAAACCGATATTTCCCGTACGTTAAGGGTGATTGACTATGAAGATACCCAGATCGAAGTCAGCCTGGATATTGGGCATATCCGCACACATGATGCCGAGCAAGAAGTACATGAAGTCGAGTTCGAGCTTAAAAATGGTTCAATTCAACATCTACTGGCGTTTAGTTTTGAATGGGTCAAGAAATACCAGCTCTGGCTCGATGTACGCAGCAAGGCTGAAATAGGCAATCTATTGGCCACTTCACAGCGCGTCAGTCCTGCGACCCTTAGCAAAGAATTTCAGATCAGCAAAAAAGACAGCGCCAGTAAAACCATGTACAGTCTGATTGCACAGCAGATGCAGCATTTATTGCCGAATATCGCGGCGATTGCAGCTCAGGTTGCAGAGCAGGAACATATTGATCAGGCACGACTGGCACTGGATCACTTATATCTGACCTTGCTGCTCTTCAAAGACTGGCATCCACAGCTTTCGGACAAATGGGCACATCAACTAGCGGCCTTTAAGCAGCAATTTGAACATTTGCAACATTTACAGCATATGCAAAACAGCTTGGCCGGCTTCCTGCAAAATCCCACCACGGCAGAAAACCTGAGCAAAGATATTCTGTATGCGCAGGAGAAACTCGGTAATCTGGTCAAATCTACCCAGAATGTGCATCATTATCTGGAATTACTGATGTTCAGTTTAAATGAAAATGAGCATGCCTCGCTGGACTTGAAAACTGCTGCTCAAACTACCTTGCAACAGCAATATAAAGCTTTGCAGGAACAAATGAACCAGACCGATATCACTGATTTTGAAAGTCTGGATCAATTGTCGGGCCGGATTCAGGAGCTCAAATTCAGCTTTCCGATTTTAACCACGATCTATGATGTCAAAAATTTGCAGAAATACAGCAAAGCGCTGAACGATGCTCAACTGGCAGCCAGTGAATATCAAACTTTGGCCTCTTCTGCAGTTTATATTCAGCAGACCGAGCTGGAAGCAAGTGACTGGTTTGTGCTGGGCTGGCTGACCGCCAAGCAGGAAGTCTATGCGCAGAAACTGCTTGAAGCGAACGAACAGTTCCTGGTCAGCCGTAAATTCCTGAAATAAACATATTGAAATAAATATCACGAGAAATACTTAAAGCACGCCTTCTATGGCGTGCTTTTTGTTGCAGAAGCACATCACACCCCTGCTGATCTTTGGGCTATATTAATCTGTAAAACCAACATCGCGGAGGAATAACCCGATGGCAGAAATAGAACTCAAATTCCAGATTCCGCCACAGTCTCGTGTGCAATTTGAACAGGACATCCAGAAACTTCAGCCGACTCGGCATCGTCTGTGTGCACGCTACTTTGATACTGAAGCGCAACAATTACAACAACATCAGATTGCCCTGCGGCAACGTCTGGAAGACCAGCAATGGATTCAAACCCTGAAAGCAGCGACCGAACAACAATTTGAACGTTTTGAACTTGAGCATGAATTAAAAAGTCCTCCGGAACATTGTGATTTTCAGTTATATCGCAAACATAAACCGGCCAAAAAAATCCTGAAACAGGCGCTCGGTGATCTGGAGACACCGCTTATTCTGCAATTTGAAACAGATGTCGTACGGTATGTACTCACAGAAAGTCATCTGGACAGTAAGATTGAAATTGCCTTTGATGTCGGAGAAATTCGACACAATGATCAAGCCATCGATATTTATGAAGTCGAATTTGAGCTTAAATCCGGCCAGCTGAGTGAATTGATTGATTTCATTCAGCCCTGGGTTCAGCGTTATGCTTTGTGGCTGGATACACGGAGCAAATCGGAACGCGGTTATGCCTTATTACATGATGAAGAGAGTCTGCCAGTTCAGCATCAGCTTCCCTTAGTGCTTGAACAGAAAGATCAGATCAGTACGATTTTACAAAAAATTGTCGCCAACTGTCTGGCTCATCTTTTCCCAAATGCGACGGCGATTGCTGCCGAAAATTATAATAGTGATCATGTGCATCAGGCACGTGTTGCGATTCGACGTTTGCGCAGTGCTTTTAAAATTTTCCAGTCCGTGACTGAACATGTACAGCCAGAATGGCCGGAACAGCTGCGGGATATTTTTCAGCAACTGGGTTCCACCCGAGATCGCGATGCCCTGGCAGAAAGCCTGATTCCACAACTGGAAAAAGCAGGTTCACCCTTACTGAAATTACCACCACACCGACAAAAACAACCAGATATCAGTGCGCTGTTCAGAAGTCCTGCCACAGTAGAATTAATGCTGCAACTATTCAGCTTTAGCCAAGAAAATACAGAGGGTAAAGCCAAGTCTTCGCATAAAATTTTGTGTAAAGGCCTGAGCAAGCTGCATCAGCAAATCTGTCAGGATGCCGAGAACTATCAAGAACTGGATATTGAATCCCGGCATCGCACACGCAAACGGGTCAAACGCTTACGCTATAACGTAGAATTCTTGCAAAGCTTATTTCCTGAAAAAGAGGTTAAAGCCTATCTAAAAGCCTTAAAACCCTTGCAGGAAAGTCTCGGGCATTATAATGACCTATTTGTAGCAGACGAATTATTTAGACCTTATGTCAAACAACAGGCCAAGGCCTGGTTTGTGCTAGGCTGGATAAGTGCGGAACAGCAGCGTTTGTCGAACGAAGCAGCAGAGCGTTTACAGCAGTTTGCAGAAAATACCAAGCCCTTCTGGTAAGACCGGGCTTCGTCAAACTGTGCTAGCGATATTTGCCGAATACTTTCCAGGTATTATTGTCTGCCAGAGGATCGTTATAACTGTCGCTGCGTTGCTTGCGTGGCTTATCGCGTGCATCGACCAGTTCAAAATGTGGCTCAACACTCAGCACAATCCCATTCACATAAAAACGGGTGCGCGTATATTCGCTCTGGCCATGCTGAAACACATAAGTGCGTAAATCCACAAATTCACGGTGTGCCACCAAAGCTGCAGTATCGTCACTATCAAGCCACTGCCGCATGGCTGCAATCTGCTCGGGTTCGAACTGGCCGCATTTTTCGATCAGGCTGGCGACCCCACGAAAAGTTTTGGATTCCTTGGCGCGGGTTTTATTAATGCGAATCCGGTCAACATGAAAATAAAACAGCGGCAAGTTTAAATGACTCGGCAGATGGATCGCATCCAAGATTTCATCTTCCATAAAAGGCTGAAACAGATCCTGTGCCCTTTCAATCAGCCCGAGCCACTGGCTATAGTATTCATCTACCTGTGACTGGCTGCCATAATAAATCGGTAAGCCTTCAACATTGGCTAGATTTGCCGGTGGCCAAATATTCTGGCGCAATAAGGCAATATCACTTTTTAGGCTTTGTACTGCAATCGCATCCTGCATGGCATTCACTTTTATATGCTTAGGCTATTTTTTAGATTAAGGCAAAGGTTTAGTTTCTGCAAGGCTTTGCCTATAATTAACGATTGAGATTTTAGTGTTAGGAACAAATTCATGGTTCAAAAGATTGAAGCAACCGATGTAACCGAAGAAGAAGCGTTAAATGCGGCATTCTTTGAACGTGCTGATGAATTTATTCAACAAGCCAACGAGTTTTGTCGCGTAGAAAAAGGCTCACAGGAAAAACCGAGCGATAAGCGCGGTCAAGTCAGTGCGGCGATGTTATTTGGTACTGCCCGTTTCAATACCTGGGTGGCAGCGAATAACTTTAAAGATGGGAATGAAATGCGCGATGCCAAAGATCAGGTCATGTCTTATATCTTGCAGCAATTTCAAATGATGCTGGAAGATAACTATGATGAATACTGTGAACAGTTCGAAAACTATTTACGTTTCCGTCACAATGAAGAGTTTCATGCCAACAAGCATAACCATGATCACAAGCATGATCATTGATTAAAATACGAAAAGCCCCGCGGGGCTTTTTTTATTTGCTGTCATTTATCATATTGACTTTAAAGTGATTTAAGCACTATATAAATTGAATAATAAATAAACGAAAACAAGGCATAGTATGCAGCAACTTCCCTTCCCGATCATTGACCCTCATATCCACCAATGGGATCCGTACAATACCCCACATGCGGCAGCGCTAGCGGTAAAGCTGTTCGGCAATCATCCCAAATTACTAGACAGAATGGTTCGACTGTTGAAACCTAGAGACGTCATTGAGACCATTGGCCTGACACAGCACCTGACTGCACCTTATCTGCCTGCAAATTACAAGAAAGATGCAGGACATTATGAAATAGAGCAGATTGTGCATGTTGAAGCCAGCTGGCATGACCATAAAGGTACGGGTGTGGTAAATGAAACCCGTTTTATCGCTGGGCTTCCTTTTGATCAGCACACTATCCAATTGGGTGGAATTGTCGCCACGGCGGATCCGCGGCAGAAAAATTTTAAACAGTTGATTCAATTGCATCGCGAAGCTTCTCCCAAGTTTCGGGGCATCCGTAAAATGGCTGCAGTACATCCAGATAAAGGGATTCATGCCTGGACCGATGAACCGCATCTCTATCGCAACACAGATTTCCTGAAGGGCTTTGAAGAACTGGCCAGGCAAGATTTAAGCTTTGATGCCTGGGTGTACTCTACCCAGATTGCGGATGTTACTGCGCTGGCCAAAGCCTTTCCAAACACCCCTATTGTGCTGGATCATCTGGGTACGCCCGCAGGTTTATTTGGCAAAGTGGGCAAAGCTACAGGCAAGACCGAACAAGATCGCACCCAGATATTTGCAGACTGGAAAGATCAGTTGGCAGAACTGGCCGAATGCAAAAATGTATCGACCAAAATGTCTGGTCTGTTTATGCCAGTCTTGGGACATGATTTTCACACGCAGAAACGGCTGGCAAGTAAACAGGAATTAGTGGAACGTGCCGCACCCGTGATCCAGCATACTTTAGACTGTTTTGGTTCTGGGCGCGTGATGTTTGCATCCAACTTTCCAATGGACAGTGTCAGTAGCTCACTCACCAACATTATTGATGCCTTTAGCGATATTGTGCAGGACTACAATGAAAATGCCTTAAAGTCGATTTTTTATGAAAATGCTAAACGTTTTTATCGACTTTGAGTAGATGAGGACATGCTAAGTTGGATAACAGATTCCAGTCTAAATACGCCTTCAGGCAAAGGACTATGTATTTTACTCACTATTATTTCAAGCTGGATAACGTCTTATTATTATCAAATGGTGATCCATCATTTTTTTGATCGAGATATTGCTTTCGTTTCAGCTTTGATTGGCTGTGGAATATTGATTTTTCTTCTTATTGTATCTGTTTGGAGTCTGCCCCTATCTATCCTTGCGGGCATAATCGGAGGGATTATTTTTAGCCATAGAGCAACCTAGAGCATAAAACTAAAATCAAAAATCCCCTCACTTGAGGGGATTTTTTATCAACACTATGATGTTTTAACTTGCTTACCGTACTGATCAGCCATCACTTCCACCAGCTGGTCCGGCTTGATGTATTTTTTGATCATGGCATCAATATCGGCTTTGCTCAGTTGAGCAATCGCCTGATCACGTTTTTCCCGGTAAACCAGATTACGGTCTTTTTCCAGCTGTGGAATCAACATAGTGTGAATACGGCGATCATCTTCGAGTGCAGTTAAACGCTGTTTCAAGATACTGGCTTTTGCCGCTTCGACTTCCTGTTCAGTCACGCCACGTGTCAGCAGTTCATTGAGTACCTTATGCACTGCCTGAGAAACCTGTGCGGATTTTCCAGCCGTATAATTGGCACTAATCATCATGGCGCCCACATCTGCCCATTCATCGAGTTGCACATCTGCACTAAAACCATAGACTAGTGCATTTTTCTCGCGTAGCTCTTGTGCCAGTCGTGACGATAACTGTGAATCACCCAGAATATATCGAAATACCTGTAATGCAGGTGCATCGGCATGATCTGCGCCGACCGGCATGCTCATGAATGCCTCATAACTCCCGAATTCACGCTGCTCAGACAACGCATGAATTTTCTGGGCTGGATAGCTTCGATATTCCGATTTCAGACGCTCATAAGGCTGTGTAGCTTTCCAGTCTGAGAAACTGTTTTTCAGCGTTTTTTGCATCGATTTTGGATTAAACTCACCTGTGACCGCGATTTGTGCATGCTGGGTTTTTAAAAACTGCTGATACAGTGCCATAACCTGTTCGCGAGTCGCTTTCTGATACTGTTTTTTGGCCAGTTCAGGCTCGAAATGGAAACGCAGATCGCCAGGCTGATAGATCTCGATCGTTCGGGCCATCGTCAAGCTCGACACCGTATCTGGTTCAGTATAAGGACGATCCAGACTGGATAAAGTCTGTCCCTTGATTAAATCAAACTGACTTTGTTCAAATGCCGGCGTTTTCAGCACATCAACCACATACTGAAAAAACTCTTCAAACTTTTCTTTTTTGGCGCTGATCTGCAAGGTCAGGCCATTGCCGGATGCACCGGCAGTTGCCGAACCGCCTACTTCAATAATTTTATCGGCAATCTGCTGCAAGCTTTGAGTTTCCGAAGAGCGCAACATTAAATAAGCCGTCAGGTCCAGAATCTCGCCTTTATTCATCAGGCTTTGAGCGGTACCAAAATCCAGTGAAATTGTGGCATAGACCTTGTCATCGCGGGTAGTCGTCGGAAACAGCGCGTATTTAATGCCATTTTTCAACTTGCCACGCTGAATCTGTTTGTCTTTACTGTACAAATACTGTTTGGATTCCTGGACATATTGCTTTACTTCAGCCTGATAGACACTGACATCTTTCATTGGCTCTTCTGCTTCAGCCTGCTGATCCAGAGTTTTTGCCGGTGCTTCTGTCTGTGCCAGTTCCTGCGCTTTCTTCTGATCTTCCGGGGTAGGTAAAATATTGCCAGAAATACGGTATTCAGGTTTTAAAAAACTCTTATAGACCTGATTGACCTGATTCACACTCAGGCTTTGAATTGCATTCAGATCTTTAAAATACTGGCTCCAGTCACCTGAATACGCCACTGCATAATCGCTTAAACGTGAACCCAAAGCAGTCGCACTGTTTTTAATATTGTCGGCCTGATTTCGGGTCAGATTTTTAGCCCGGTTTAATTCTGCTTCGGTAAATGGCTGACTCTGTTCTACGCCTTGAATCAGTCCCTGCTCTATCGCTTGTGCCTGATGATTCGGAGCATAGATTGCTCCCATAAACACCAGATTAAAGTCTTTATCCAGCCAGGTACTGGATTGCACCGCTGTTGACTTCCCAGTTTCCACCATATTCTGATAGAGATGTCCACTTGGCTGCAAAGTATAGAGCGTTGGCGAAACAGCCAAAGCCGTTTTAATGCTTTCTTCGGATTGATTCAAATAAAGATTAAACTTGGCCAGATCACTGCCTTTCTTTACTGTAAATTCACGCTGTTTGATTTGCTCTGGTTTAAGCGCTGGGACTTTCACTTGTGCTGGTACATTTCGGGATTGAATCGGACTGAAATGCGTATCCAGCTGTTTTAAGACTTCGGCCTTATCAAATTTGCCCGAAATGACCACAAAGGCATTATTCGGTGCATACCATTGACGGTAAAAATGGTTTAGTTCCTGCATATTGATTGATTGTAGCTCATTTAGGTCACCAATCGGCAAACGGCCTAAATACTGATTGCCATAAGCAGATTTAAACACCTGATCGATCAATACTGAAAATGGCTGATCCAGACGAATTTCACGCTCGCGTTTTACAATATCAATTTCAGTCGGTACATATTTTTCCTGAAGCACCAGCTTGTCCATGCGTTCGGCTTCGAGAAAAATGACTTCACTCAGCGCAGTTTTTTCAGGACGGATCACATTAGTATATTTGGTTGAGTAATAGTCGGTACTGGCATTGGTCATCAAGGTATATTGATCCAGTCGACGCTGGAATTCATCCCCTTTGACATTTTCTGTGCCTTTAAAGGCCAAATGTTCCAGCAGATGCGCCAGACCGCCCTTGCCTTGAGGATCATTCAGGGAGCCGGTCAGATAGACCGTATTCATAAAAACTTTATTTTCTTTATCATTCGGTGCCAGGATAATGCGCAGTCCATTATCCAGTCGGTATTCTTCAACATTTTGTTCCGTTTTCACCAAAACAGGTTGTGCAAAACTCAGTGCACTACAGCCAGACAATACAATCGCCAGACTTAAATTTTTATAACGTAGCAACATTCTTCATCCAAATTATAAATATAAATTTTTATTCGCGCCCTTCTTAGAGAATGATTCTTTTTCTGAATAATCTATTCCAAGCCGGACCATCAAAATAACATGCCGCCTCACCTGACGACATGTAGTTCTATGTAATTAAAAAATTAAAGATAAATCTCAGCTTGCATATATAATTTTCCATAACCGGAAATTTCAATTCGGTCCTGATCTTGCAAGGCACAATACAGCACCCCACCACGTGCTGATGCCTGATAGGCGACCAGTTCATTTTTACCGAGCTTCTCGGCCCACAGCGGCGCAATTCCGGTATGAATCGAACCGGTTACCGGATCTTCATTGATTCCATTACTCGGTGCAAAATAACGTGAAATACAATCGTATTGGGTATCTTGTGAAGTGATCGCGACGTCTAAATAGGTATTCTGAGCAGTAATGGCTGTACGCTTGCCATTCAACTGTTTTAACAGTTCAAAATCAGGCGTTTCATCCAGCACATCCTGTACCGATTCGTATTCAACAATATAGCCCTGTGCATTCAGATAAACCTGTTTAAACGGTTTGCTCAAGGCCTGTCTTAAAGCTTCAGGATATTCAGCAACTGGCGCTGCACGACGGATTGGAAAATTCATTCTGATCTTGCCATCAGCATCCTGACTGACTACAAAAATGCCTAAGTCTTTTACGTGAAAATGAATCGTTTTCCCCGTACCAAACTGATTGAATAATACAAAGCTGCTGGCCAATGTCGCATGGCCACAAAAATCCACTTCCTTGATTGGCGTAAACCAGCGGATGGCATAATTCTCGCTATCGATAACTTTAACAAAAGCCGTTTCAGACAGATTATTTTCCAAGGCGATATTTTGCATCAGACCATCTTCGAGCCAGTCTTCCAGTACAATCACGGCTGCGGGATTGCCTTTAAACAGTTCCGTGGTAAACGCATCGACCTGGTACATTTTCATTTTTTGAATTCCTGAATATAACGATCTCTAGTTTAAAAGCTTTTTTGCAAGAATGAACTTGAATATGTTAATCATCTCATTAATCTAGCCTATTAAATAAATAGAGCAAATGGTGCTGCATGACAAACTTCCATATTCAAAGTGTTCCCTTAGAAAAAGCTTATCGTCTGATTACCCATGGCCCTACTGTACTGGTATCTGCTCAAGATCAGCAGGATACAGATGTCATGGCAGCAGCCTGGGCATGCGCACTGGAATTTAGCCCCGCCAAAGTGACTGTGGTTCTGGATAAAAGCACCAAAACCCGAAATATTATTGAAAATTCAGGTTATTTCGCGCTGCAAATTCCAACATTTAAACAACTGAATATGGTCTATCGTCTGGGTACGCAGAGCTTGCATGATGTGCCGGACAAACTGGCACAATCCGGAGTAGAACTATTTCATTTTCCTGATGCTGATATTCCTGTAGTACAAGGTTGTGCAGCCTGGATACTCTGCGAGCTGATTTCTGAGCCGCATAACCAGCAAATGCATGACCTGTTTATAGGTAAGGTGATTGCAGCATATGCCGATGATCGGGTCTTCCGCGACGGCCACTGGCATTATCATGAGGTGGATGAAGAGTGGAAAAGTATTCATCATGTAGCCGGCGGGTATTTTTACACCATCGGCAATGCGGTGAGCATTGATGATCCGGAATTATAAATTTTTCAAATTTGGAATAAATGAAAGTAATCGCGGATGATCAGATGATATCAACCAGCACCAGAGCATCCGAAATTATGCTACTTTATCCATAATCCTCATTTGGTCTGATGCGTTATGATACCTTTTAAAATTCACTGTATTGATGTCCAGAATTCACTGCAAAATTATATCTGGTTGCTTGAACATACCGCGTCGCATCAGGTGGCTGTGATTGATCCAACCGAAGCAGAATTGGTACAAGACTATTGTGCCGAACACGGTTTAACTGTAAGTCAAATCTGGCTGACTCACTGGCATAAAGATCATATCGGCGGTGTGCCGGGTTTAATTCAGGGGCAAAATTTGCCCGTGTATGGACCACGGGCAGAATTAAGCAAAATTCCGTTTATCACCCATCCGCTTGGGCATGAAGAACATTTTAATTTTCATGGAATAGATATCCAGGTGATTGCTGTACCCGGGCATACCCTCGGCCATATTGTGTATTTTATTGATGCTATTGATGTGCTGTTCTGCGGTGATACCTTATTTGCCATGGGCTGTGGCCGGGTTTTTGAAGGCACCTATTCACAGATGTATCATTCTCTGTCCCGTCTGGCCGCCTTGCCGCCGCGCACGCAGGTGTATTGCACTCATGAATACACTCTGTCAAATGCACAGTTTGCCAAGCATGTCGAACCGGACAATCCAGCGATTCTGGAACGCTTCGAGCAGATTGAGCGTTTGCGTATGGTAGGCCAGTGCACGCTGCCAAGTAGTATTGAAGATGAATTGCAAACCAATCCTTTTCTACGTGCAGAAAGCGTGGAAGAATTCCAGCGCTTAAGAACTCTCAAAGATCAGTTTTAAACGGGATTCAAAGCTGAAGATCAATCTTCAGCCGACTCACTTTTTTTTCATTTGCGATGCATAGAATGTCATTGAAAGGCACGTACAACTTTTACACAAGTCGGAGTAAGTTGAACCTCCATCTAAAAAATGTTTTTCTGTGCCATTTTTCCTTTCTTATAATCAACCACGTCCCCTATTTTTTAGGAACCAATTTCAGTTCTAACATATGAAATAATGACTCACAAAAAATAGGATGATGTTTATTAAAATTAAATAAAATCACGGAACACTGCTTAAATAATCAACATGGAACCTAATAAATTATTTAAAAAGCCCAATTTACTTGAATTGGACTTTCACTTATACGCTAAACATATAAGTTGTATAAAATAAAAAATAGCATTTCGTATAACGCGTATTATGTTAATTTTAGAAAATCGTAATAGGATAATAAAAATCTATATTGTTTTAAGAAAACTCTCTTATGATTAAATCTCTATAGTTCTTTTAATATTTGCTATGTATCAAAGAATCAAACAATGGGCTAAATCAATTAAAAAAGACATCTTGGTTGTTTGGCTTATTGCAAAAGACAAGCGAACGCCCAATTCTGTAAAGTTTTTAGCTTTAATTATTGCTGCTTATGCCTTCTCACCAATTGATTTAATTCCAGATTTTATTCCCGTACTGGGGTATTTAGACGATATTATTATTGTACCTTTAGGTATTTTATTAGTTATCAAGTTTACCCCACAAAACATTATAGATGGTTGTAGAATTCTTGCAGAAACCTTAGTTGAAAGGCCTATAAACCGTTGGGCAGCAGGAATTATTATCCTGATATGGCTTCTAGTATTAGGATATTTAACCATGTACTTCATGAACGATTCACTGTCTATACTGCCTATTTTTGACAAGTGAGATTTAGATACCCTCTCTCATTTGCACCCATTTAATATAATGGGCATTATTCGAAATTAAACTTTAAACCAAAATAGAAATGAAATATCTGCTTTCAGAGCATGACATTAGTTCTGTCGTTCAACTTTAAAAGTGACATTGGCCATGTCGATCCCGAATGATGATATGTAGGATAGCAGTAACTAGTTTCTTGGATTCTATTCACTAAAACTGACAACGTATGTATCGCATGAAGCAATGTTAAAGAATCTGGTTACTTTGTGCATAAGTATCCAGTTCACCTTGAGTCACGACACGCACCGCCTGCATTTCATCAATACGTACCAGTAGCAAGCCACCTAAAGCAGGCTGATAACGACGGGCACTGCCGAAAGGCGTATAGGCCACTTTCGACTGAATACTAAAGCTCAACCAGTCTTCATGTCCCAACATCACAGCAACCGGCTCAAGTCCCTGCTGCTGCATTAATTCAATTTGCTGATTCACATAGTCTTCAATGGTTAATTCAGTCATGGTGCGGGTATTCAGTTTGAAAATTACATTTCAGACAGTACAAAGCATGCAAATCGAGCTGAAGATCAGAAAACCAGCAGCCGGTATTCTTTTAATAAATAAGTCGATTGGATTTTAATTTTCTCATTCTAGATCTGAAATTTTCTATTTCATACGATTGATAAAATTAGGAAATAACCTGTTTCACTAATAAGCTATTGAATTAGAAAATTAATTATCCAAATTTATAGCTTATAAAAACTTAATATTTAGTTACAACCTATTCAATATGATAAAAATCATTTACTTAACGTTTAAATTGATTTTTTCTTAATCAACCGATGTTCACTATATACACAAATTCATTTAAATTAATTTAAATAAAGGCATTTGCCCTTTAAAAGATAATTTTTCACCCTTATTTAAGATTTAACAATGATGAAGGAGTGATCTCGTGAAAAAAGTGGTTAAAGCGAAAAATTTGATTGCATTTCGACTATGGTTAGAAAAATTAGGATATTCGGTACGCACCCTGGCGGATGATCGTGGTTTCAGTTTCAGTTTCAAGAAAGAATATGGCCTGGTGACCTGTGATCTGGCAGGTAATGCCTTGGCACTACAACTAGGCGAGGAATTTGAAGATCATTTAAAAGCCTGATTGCTTCTTTAAGAACAGAAAAATAAATTAATCTTTCCACTGATTTAACAGCGCTATTCTCCAGTTATTCAGCCCATTTCGATGGGCTTTTCTTTGTTCAGTAAATTTTAGGCAATAAAAAAGCAAGGCATCTGCCTTGCTTTAATATGATGGTGGGGACGGAGAGACTCGAACTCTCACACCTCGCGGCGCTGGAACCTAAATCCAGTGCGTCTACCAATTTCGCCACGTCCCCATCAGGGTACCAACTTAGCGTTGGATTTTTTTCAAACTTTGGCAGAGGATCAAGGATTCGAACCTTGACGAACGGTTTTGGAGACCGTCATGCTACCATTACACCAATCCTCTACTTCCACCCAATATCCAGTTACCCAAATATCGATTGGTGGGGACGGAGAGACTCGAACTCTCACACCTCGCGGCGCTGGAACCTAAATCCAGTGCGTCTACCAATTTCGCCACGTCCCCATCAGGGTACCAACTTAGCGTTGGATTTTTTTCAAACTTTGGCAGAGGATCAAGGATTCGAACCTTGACGAACGGTTTTGGAGACCGTCATGCTACCATTACACCAATCCTCTACTTCCACCCAATATCCAGTTACCCAAATATCGATTGGTGGGGACGGAGAGACTCGAACTCTCACACCTCGCGGCGCTGGAACCTAAATCCAGTGCGTCTACCAATTTCGCCACGTCCCCATCAGGGTACCAACTTAGCGTTGGATTTTTTTCAAACTTTGGCAGAGGATCAAGGATTCGAACCTTGACGAACGGTTTTGGAGACCGTCATGCTACCATTACACCAATCCTCTACTTCCACCCAATATCCAGTTACCCAAATATCGATTGGTGGGGACGGAGAGACTCGAACTCTCACACCTCGCGGCGCTGGAACCTAAATCCAGTGCGTCTACCAATTTCGCCACGTCCCCAATGGCTGTGTATATTATAGAGAT
>NZ_JALGQY010000015.1:0-73337 GCF_022809915.1 Acinetobacter lwoffii
ATTCGTCACCAGCAAGCTAGGTCGGCTATATTACTCTCTATCTCTAGAAAGTCAACCAGTAATTCAGATTATTTTTAAACTTATCAAATAAAACCCAACTCAATTAAACTTAACTAAGTCACTGTTTTATCAGAAGTTTTAATCTTCATCACCGCCGATGGATGTGCATTCTACAGCATTTCAGAGCCCTTGCAACCCCTATTTTTAAATAATTCAGAAAAATCATCACGACTGTTTATTTATTCTACAAAAAATACAGGTTTTTCTATTTTTCACTCAAAATTTATTCAATTATTGATGTTTTAAAGTAGTTTATTTACTTATCAATGGGTATTTCTAGTTAATTTAATTGCTATATCTATCTAAAAATTTTTTATTGTCTTTATTTCAGATCAAACACAACAGATGAGTTAATAAAATAGATTTACTATGGAATCCCTTACCCATTTTAAAAATATAATCCTCATCCATCCATTAAAATTCCATTCAACAAGATAATCACTCTATAGATAAACTCTGGTTAAATTGTTGAATGATTAAAATTAAGAGTGAAGCAATGCGAGAAGAAAGCAATCTTCAATGCACAGTTTTATTAGATGAAAAATAATTTAATAGGGATTCGAGCATTCATCATGATAGCAACCGATAACAATTGTATATTTTTTATTCACATTGAATTTCAGGCATAAAAAAACCGCTTAACGCGGTATCTTTTATCTCGACCATCTTGAAGGAGATGGTCGGAGCAGTAGGATTCGAACCTACGACCCCCTGGTCCCAAACCAGGTGCACTACCAGGCTGTGCTATGCTCCGATTTCAACTTTAAAAGTTGGGGTGAATGACGGGATTCGAACCCGCGACAACTGGAATCACAATCCAGGGCTCTACCAACTGAGCTACATCCACCATCATTTTGATTCTTAACATCAAGCGACCAAATGGCGCGCCTGACAGGATTCGAACCTGTGACCATCCGCTTAGAAGGCGGATGCTCTATCCAACTGAGCTACAAGCGCGTTACTGATGCAAACATCATTTGCCTTGAAGAATTGGTCGGAGCAGTAGGATTCGAACCTACGACCCCCTGGTCCCAAACCAGGTGCACTACCAGGCTGTGCTATGCTCCGATTTCAACTTTAAAAGTTGGGGTGAATGACGGGATTCGAACCCGCGACAACTGGAATCACAATCCAGGGCTCTACCAACTGAGCTACATCCACCATCATTTTGATTCTTAACATCAAGCGACCAAATGGCGCGCCTGACAGGATTCGAACCTGTGACCATCCGCTTAGAAGGCGGATGCTCTATCCAACTGAGCTACAAGCGCGTTACTGATGCAAACATCATTTGCCTTGAAGAATTGGTCGGAGCAGTAGGATTCGAACCTACGACCCCCTGGTCCCAAACCAGGTGCACTACCAGGCTGTGCTATGCTCCGATTCATCTCAGCTTTCGTATCGAACATCGTTCGGTACGGTGTGCATTCTAGGCGCGACGCCCGGAGACGTCAACACCTATATTTAAAAAAAACTGAAAAAACGCTTCAAGCGTTTATTTATCAATCGCTTCAGACATTTTTTATACAAATTTTAACGTTTTAGTCCGGCACTAAAGTTCAGCATGCGATCTAGAGGCAGTTTAGCTCGTTCAGCAAGTACCGGATCGACATGCACTTCCTGATCTTTATGCTGTAACACATGCAAGATACCATCCAGCTCGTTCATGGCCATCCAAGGACAATGCGCACAAGAACGACAAGTTGCCCCCTCTCCTGCGGTTGGTGCTTCAATCAGAATTTTATCCGGCACTGCCTGCTGCATTTTATAAAAAATACCGCGATCAGTAGCTACGATTAAACGCTGATTTGGCAAAGTTAGTGCTGCTTTAATTAATTGTGAGGTACTACCCACCGCATCGGCAATCTCGACCACAGACATCGGTGATTCGGGATGTACCAGAACTGCCGCATCTGGATAGAGCGCTTTCATATTGGCAATACCGCGTGAACGGAATTCTTCATGCACGATACAGGCGCCATCCCAGAGCAACATCTCTGCACCGGTTTTTTTCTGGATATAACGACCCAGATGCTGATCGGGTGCCCAGATGATTTTTTCGCCCAGACTGTCCAGATGTTCGATAATTTCCACTGCACAACTTGAAGTGACGACCCAATCGGCTCGGGCTTTCACGGCCGCTGACGTGTTGGCATAAACCACCACGGTATGATCCGGGTGCGCATCGCAAAAAGCGGTAAACTCATCGGCAGGACAACCTAAGTCCAGTGAACAGGTCGCTTCCAAAGTTGGCATCAGCACGGTTTTATTGGGTGAAAGAATTTTAGAGGTTTCGCCCATAAATTTCACACCAGCTACCACAAGCGTTGAAGCTGGATGATCGCGACCAAAACGCGCCATTTCCAGTGAATCGGAAACACAGCCCCCCGTCAGTTCAGCCAGTTCTTGCACTTCAGGATCACAATAATAATGCGCCACCAAAACAGCATCCTGTTTTTCCAGCTCTGCCTTGATCTGTGCAAATTTGTCCAATTTTTCCTGCTGGCTCATTTGATGTTCTTGTGGAACACCTAAACGATCTAAATGCGCCTGCACAATCGATTTAGCTTCATTGGCTATTAATTTGGTCGCATCATTCATAACAACTCTTACTCTACCCTCATGGTTCACTATTCAATGAACCTTTCACCCTACATCCCGGTCATCTCTGGCGAAATGCTATTTTTGACCAGTCATTAAAAATCATTAAGTATAAAAAAAGCCCCACAACGGAGGCTTTAGAAACAATCTGAATTATGAGCGATAATCTGCATTGATTTTTACGTAATCATACGACAGGTCACAGGTATAAACCGTATCTTTTGCCTGACCTCGTCCAAGATCAACACGAATCGTCATTTCAGCCTGGGCCATCACACGTGCACCGGCTGCTTCAGTATAGTCTGCTGCCGCACCACCATCTTTGCAGATTTGTACATCATCTAACCAAACCTGAATTTTTGCAACGTCTAAATTTGGCACACCGGCATAACCAATCGCTGCCAGAATACGGCCCCAGTTTGGGTCAGAAGCAAAGATTGCGGTTTTGACCAGCGGTGAATGCGCAATGCTATAGGCAATATCGCAGCACTCTTGAGTATTGCCACCACCTTCTACAGTCACGGTAATGAATTTAGTCGCACCTTCACCATCACGTACAATCAGTTGCGCAAGGCGTTTCATGGTACGTGTCAATACGTCTAGCACCACTGCATAACGTGGATCTTCAGTCGAAGTGATTTCAGCACCACCGGCCTGACCTGTGGCAATAAAAATACACGAGTCATTAGTTGAGGTATCGCCATCAATTGTAATACGGTTAAACGATACATTGACTGTTTCAGTTAATAACTGTTGAACCAGTTCACGGCTGATCGGTGCATCCGTCGCAACATAGCCCAGCATGGTCGCCATATTCGGGCGAATCATGCCTGCACCTTTGGAAATACCGGTCATGGTATAAGTCACACCATCCAGCTCGAACTGTTCTGACGCTCCTTTCGGAGTGGTATCTGTGGTCATGATTCCAGTCGCTGCATCGCCCCAGGCATCATCACGCAATGAATCCAGCGCAGGCTGTAAACCTGTAAGCAAACGCTCCATTGGAAGCTGCTCACCAATCACACCAGTCGAGAATGGCAACACTTCAGCAGCCTGTACGCCTGCAAGTTCAGCTAACTTGGCACAAGTGGCTTCTGCATTTGCCATGCCTATAGGACCTGTTCCTGCATTGGCATTGCCGGTATTGATTACCAGGTAACGTGGATTTCCCGCTTGCAAATGTGCTTTGGATACATGCACAGGTGCTGCACAAAAGGCATTCTGGGTAAACACCCCAGCAACATTGGAGCCTGCAGCCAGTTCAAATATCACCAGGTCACGTCGGTTCTGATAGCGCACATAGGCTTCAGCCGAACCAATTTTAACCCCTTTCACCACATGCATCTGTGGCATAGATACGTCACCAACTGCCATTTTAAAGTCCAATATTGAAGTTTTAGAAAAATACAGCTTAGTTGATCTGCAACAAAAAATCGAGCCAAAGCCTGAGCCAGCCTGAGATTTGTTATGGGTTTTCACAATAAAAAACCAGTCATCAAGACTGGTTTCTACGTTTTTAAAATTAAGATATTTTTAATTTTGTGCAAGTTGTCCAGATTCGCTTAGTAAAGCCTGTTTCGCTTGTTGTTGACTTGCACTAGAAAGTGCAGGATTAGTAGCAACAATACGGTCTGCATTTGCCGCATTAGCAGCTGCAATCGCAGCGGTCTGCAATACAATCGGACGATTCTGATTGGCAAAGGTATAACGGATGCCGGTACGTGGGCTTGCCACAGTCACTTGTGCATCGGTACGTTGTACTTGAGCAGTAGTCGTACCCACCGCTTGCTGAACTTTATCAATTGTTGTGGTCGCTGCAGTTTGTGCAAAACTTAAGGCAGGCGTTGCCAAAGCGGCAATTATGAGCGTTTTTAATACTTTTTTCATTCAGGTTATTCCACTTTGAGGTGTTGAATGAGCCATTAAATAGCATTTAATTCCTAAGACTGCAAACAGTATTCAATTTCTGAAAAATCTTCATACATAAAAAAATCAGAGCCATGGGGCTCTGATTTTTAATAGCGTTTAGATCTTGCCATGACATTGTTTATATTTCAGGCCTGAACCACATGGACAAGGCGCATTACGACTTGCCGGTGCTTCAAAGACTGGCGCCACCGAATTTGCCTGAGCATTTTGTTCAGTAGTGTTTTCATGTTCGCCTGCCAGCAAACCGTCAAACTCTTCATGAGATAACTGCAAACGCATTGCCTCAGCCTGTGCCTGCTGCTGTGCTTCCATTTCCGCCAGCTCTTCAGGTGTCGGTACGTGGATGCGCGACAGATCTGTCACGACATCTGACTTGATCGTACCGAGCATGTTTACAAACAGGTTATAAGCTTCTTTTTTATATTCCTGCTCTGGATTCTTCTGCGCATAACCACGTAAATGAATACCTTGACGCAAGTAATCCATAGCCGCCAGATGCTCTTTCCAATGACGGTCCAGAGAATTCAGCATAAAGTGGCGTTCAAGCGATGCTGCAGATTCCTCGCCCATTTGTTCACGACGTGAACGGTAGCGGTTCAGCACTTCGTCGGTAATGCGGACCACCAAGGCTTCTTCATCCAGACGACGGTCCTGTTCCAGCCATTGTCCAATAGGAAGATCCATCGAAAGATCTTCACGCAGCGCCAGTTCCAGGCCTTCAATATCCCACTGGTCATGAATCGATTCAGGTGGAATATAGTTGGCGATCACACCCTGCATCACTTCACGGATCATTTCTTCAATATAATCCTGCAGTGAATTTTCTGCCAGAATGTCATCACGCTGACTATAAATAATCTTACGCTGTTCGTTATTCACGTCATCGTATTTCAGCAAGTTCTTACGAATATCGAAGTTACGTGCTTCCACTTTACGCTGCGCATTTTCAATCGAGCGAGACACCATTTTGTGCTCAATTGCTTCATCTTCCTGCAAGCCCATGGCACGCATCATGCCAACCACACGATCTCCGGCGAAAATACGCATCAAGTCATCTTCAAGTGACAGATAGAAGCGTGATACACCCGGGTCACCCTGACGACCAGAACGACCACGCAGCTGGTTATCGATACGGCGTGATTCATGACGTTCAGAACCGATAATATGCAAACCGCCCGAATCTAGAACAGATTGGTGACTAACATCCCATTCTGCTTTCAGACGCGCTTCATCTTCAGCTGTCGGGTTTTCAATTTTGGCCAGCAAGGCTTTCCAGTTACCACCCAACAAAATGTCGGTACCACGACCCGCCATGTTAGTAGCAATGGTCACTGCACGCGGCGCACCGGCTTGCGCGATAATATCCGCTTCACGTTCATGCTGTTTGGCATTCAATACTTCATGCGTGATACCTGCCGCTTTTAGCTTATCCGACAGAATCTCAGAGGCTTCAATGGTTGCTGTACCGATCAGAATTGGCGCAACACCCGCTTCATGCACACGCTGAATTTCTTGAATAATCGCGTTATATTTCCCTTCACGATTTAAATAAATTAAATCGTTATGGTCTTGACGAATCATTGGACGGTGGGTCGGAATCAGCACCACATCCAGACCATAAATTTCTTTCATTTCCGCTGCTTCAGTATCAGCAGTACCGGTCATACCGGATAATTTTTTATACAGACGGAAATAGTTCTGGAAGGTTGTGGTTGCCAGAGTCTGGTTTTCCGGCTGGATTTCCAGACCCTCTTTGGCTTCTACGGCTTGATGCAAACCTTCAGACCAGCGACGTCCCGGCATGGTACGACCGGTATTTTCATCGACAATAATCACTTCACCATCGTTGATGATGTATTGCACATTGCGTTGATAGAGATAATGGGCACGGATCGCTGCAGTGACATGATGCAACAGGTTCAGGTTCGACGCTGAATACAAACTCTCGCCTTCTGCCAGCAAGCCCATCTCAATCAGTTCACTTTCAATGGTTTCAAAACCCACTTCAGTAATTTCAACTGAACGCTGTTTTTCATCAATCCAGAAGTGACCGCCATCCGGCACTTTCTCTTCTTTCTGTGCCTGTAATTTTGGTGGAATATTATTGATGGCTGCATAAAGCTGTGAAGAATCTTCACTTTGACCAGAAATAATCAACGGGGTACGTGCTTCATCAATCAGGATCGAATCGACCTCATCAATAATCGCATAGGTCAAACCACGCTGCTTTTTCTCAGCCAGCGAGAACACCATGTTGTCACGCAAGTAGTCAAAGCCAAATTCGTTATTGGTGCCATACGTAATATCGGCACGATAAGCTTGCGCTTTTTCCATCGGATTTTGCATGGAATAAATAATGCCGATGCTTAGACCCAAAAATTCGAATAATGGACGGTTCAACTCGGCATCACGTTGCGCCAGGTAGTCGTTCACGGTAATGACATGTACACCTTGGCCACTCAAAGCATTCAGATAGCAGGCCAAAGTACCCATCAGGGTTTTACCTTCACCGGTACGCATTTCTGCGATTTTGCCTTCGTGCAAGGTAATACCACCGATCAGCTGCACGTCATAATGACGCATGCCCATCACCCGCTTCGCGGCTTCACGACAGACTGCAAATGCTTCAGGCAGTAATTTATCGAGGGTTTCACCCTTATTATATCGTTGTTTGAATTCTTCAGTTTTTGCAGATAAGTCTGCATCGCTAAGGGTAGATATCGTCGGCTCGAGCACATTAATCTTGTCTACGATTTTACGCATGCGTTTGAGTTCGCGCTCATTTTTGGTACCGAAGATTCCTCCGATCAGACTTGCCAACATGAATAGACTCTCTAAATCTTGCTTGTCAAATGAATATGTTCTTAGTCGTTATTATGGTGCTAGAAATTTGAACTACAAGGGTTTTGCTGTAAAACCGCTAAAAAAATCTGATCCTTAGTTCTAGCCCTAAGATCTAAGGCAAAGTAATGTAGCAAATTTTCCCTGTGCAACATAGTCAATTAAGTGACTGATTTTTGCGCTTCTGGATAGATGGATATCCCACTTATGCAATTTACTCATAAAGAAAGCAAAAAACACTATTTTTAATCATAAAAAATTTGATTCATATTAAATCCTATCTCGACATTAAAAGACAAATTGAGGCTAAAAAGATGAGTTTACGTTTAGGCGATACCGCACCGAATTTTGAACAGCAATCCAGTGAAGGCCTTATTAATTTTTATGATTTTCTGGGTGATAGCTGGGGCATTTTATTTTCACACCCTGCCGACTATACACCGGTATGTACGACTGAGCTTGGCTATACTGCAAAACTTAAAGATGAGTTTACAAAACGTGGTGTTAAAGCCATTGCCCTGTCGGTCGATGATGTCGAATCGCATCATGGCTGGATTAAAGATATCAATGAAACCCAAAACACCACGGTGAATTTCCCGATCATTGCCGATCAGGATCGCAAAGTTTCTGAGCTGTATGACTTTATTCATCCGAATGCCAGCGAAACGCTAACAGTTCGTTCTTTAGTGGTCATTGATCCCAACAAAAAAGTCCGTTTGATTATTACTTATCCTGCATCGACCGGTCGTAATTTCCATGAAATCTTGCGTGTGGTGGATTCACTTCAACTCACCGATAAACATAAAGTGGCCACGCCTGCGAACTGGCAGCACGGTGATGATGTGGTGATTGTCCCTTCATTGAAGGATGAGGAGGAAATCAAGCAACGTTTTCCAAAAGGTTATACCGCGGTTAAACCTTATTTACGCCTCACGCCCCATCCTGAGCAAAATTAAAAGGACTCCTTTTTAATTTTGCGAAAGACAAGCGAAGTAAAGGATAAGAGAAACTCTATTTTCCACATTTTATGCTTTATCGAATACGACATTGACGTGCCACGGATTCGATTTGTTGATACAGCCTGTCTTCGGATAGGCTTTTTTATATTCAAAATCTCGTATTCACTTTAAACTTGAAATAACAAAAACAACATCTACGCTCTGTATGAAAATCTGCATATTTCCAATTCTCATGAGTGGCTACCTCCTAACCACAGGTTGTATGACTACGCCTGCCCTGCCTGAACCTCAACGTCCTCAGCATTGGGGACAGCCCATTCATCAGAATCATAATTTTCATCAAATCAGCAATTTTGTTTATCGTAGTGAGCAGCCTTCAACTGAACTCATTCCTTTATTAAAGCAGCATCAAATCAATGTGGTTATTAATTTACGTTCACGGGATCAAGACAGCTTTGTTTTGAGCAATGAAAACTTTCAGCTACATCATGTACCCATACATACCTGGGCAATTGATCGGGAAGATTTATTGAAAATTATGCTACTGATTCAGCAAGCACAACAAAATCACCAAAAGGTGCTCCTGCATTGTTATCACGGTTCAGACCGCACTGGTGCAAGTGTCGCCATGTACCGAATTATTTTTGAACATTGGCCGATTGAGCAGGCGCTACAGGAAATGAAACATGGCGGTTATGGCTTTCATGCCATTTGGAGCAATATCGAAAAGTTATTCACGCCTGAAAATGTAAAATGGATTCGCGAGCAACTCAAGAATCCATCTACAGAAACTTTGATTAATACAAAGAATTAACGCTTATCCAGCGGCACCCAGTCATTCACCCAAGCTGATTTCATATTCAGGCTGGCATCAGACGCAATTTTCTTACGAAGTGCATCTGCAGTCTCACGGTCTTTGGACGGCCCCACCATGATGCGTACACCTTTAGAAGTTGAGCTTTTGGTGACCTTATAACCTTTGGCACGCAGTTTGGCTGCTACAGCATCCGCATTGGCTTCATTCGCTGCCAGTGCCACCTGTACCATCCATTGCTTGTCCTCTTCACCTTCCAGTAACTTACGCGCCTGCTCAGCTTCTGCTTTCTTCTTGGCTTCTTCGGCTGTAGCCTTTTTCTTGGCTTCTTCAGCTTTACGTTTTTCGTCAGCTTTACGTTTTTCCTCGGCAGCTTTACGTTCAGCTTCTTTCTTTTCAGCCGCTTTACGCTCTTCCTCGGTTTTACGTTTTGCTTCAGCCGCCTTACGTTCTGCTTCGGCTTTTTGCTGTTGCTCTAACTTGCGTTTTTCTTCAGCGGCTTTACTTTCAGCAGCTTTACGCTCTGCTTCTTTCTTGGCTGCGTCAGTAGAACTATTGGCTTTTTGTTGTACCAGCTGCTGCTGGGCTAACTTTTTTTCTTGCACCGCTTTCTCTTCAGCCAGACGTTTCTGCTTGGCCTGTTCATCTTCCACCAGTTCTGGTGGAATATTATCGGAACTTTGCTGTCCTAGGCGGTGTGCATTCAGGGCAGCATATTCTTCAGCCGCTTTACGTGCAGCATCTGCTTCAGCCTGCTGTTGCATCGCTAAAAATTCGGCTGCACGCGCCTCCTGTTCTGCAACCGCTTTTTCGCGATCACGGCGTTGCTGTTCAAGTAAACGCTTTTCTGTTTCTACATCGACCGTCAAAGAACCGAGCGAATGATTGCCTGCCTCTTTATTTTCAACTTCCGCAGCCTGTGCCGGATTTTGCTGACGGTCCTGATTGATTTCATCTTGGCCTTTCAGGAGTAATGCTGCCAATAAAACACCACCACCGAGTAAAACAACACCGCCCATCCAGCGCTGTTTGTTATTCATTGACATTCTTCCAAATACTCCCATACCGCTTCTAAGGTATGAAATGATCCACATACCAAAATCAGCTGATTATTATCTGTTTGATCCAGTGCTGATTTAAAAGCTAATTTTACATTGTCAAATTGTTCTACCGCCTCACCGCTTAAAGCATCAGCCAAAACTGTGACCTCTGCCGCACGTGGGACGAATAATGGTGCAATTTTCCACAATTGAACCTTGTCTTTCAATAACTTGACGACAGAATTTATATCTTTATCTGCCAGCATTGAAAATACACAAATGACTTCATTATATTTTTGATTGTAATTTAAATAATCTCGTAATTGTTTCAGCAGAAATTCCACCCCATGCGGGTTATGTCCTGCATCAAAAATCACGGTTTTATTCTGGATTTGACGGATTTCAAACCGTCCCGGCAATTTTGCCGTTTGAATGCCTTGTGCAATTGCCTGCTGGCTGACGTTTAATCCGCTCAGCAGAATGGCGGCCACGGCGGTAGAAATATTATCCAGTGCCAGCGAACCTGTTGGGAGTTTTAAGGTCGTACCCGATGAAGCAAAAGCCCAGCTTTGGCCATCTTCAAAGGCTTTATAGAAATAATCACGGTTGATTGCATACAAAGATGCATTACATTCTTGAGCTTTATTTAGAATGGCTTGCGGGATCTGTTGCTGTCCACCAAACACGACTGGAATATCCGGGCGAATAATTCCGGCCTTTTCAAAAGCAATTTTCTCGATGGTGTCACCAAGCCAGTCAGTATGATCCAGACCAATATTGGTAATCACCGCCACATCCGGATTGACCACATTGACCACATCCAGACGGCCGCCTAAGCCAACTTCCAGCACCCAGACATCACAGCATTGATCTTTAAAAATCACAAAAGCAGCCAGTGTCGTGGCTTCAAAGAAAGATAGGCTCAAACCGCATTCGCGACGAGCCTGATCGACCTGAACAAAAGCATCAATGAGCAACTGATCTTCAACTTCAATGCCGCGTAATTTCACACGTTCATTGAAACGGTACACGTGGGGGGATTGATATAGCCCGACCTTGAAGCCTTGTGCATTCAGGATCGCGGCTAGTGTAGTGGTGGTTGAACCCTTACCATTGGTTCCAGCCACCGTCAGCACTTTGGCTTCTGGACGTGTCACTCCCAGCTTTTCAGCCACTGGAATAACCCGTTCCAGACCTAAATCAATACCCGTAACGTGAACATGGCTCCAATAATCGAGCCATGTGTTTAAAGAATCTGTTGCTAAGGGTGCTGTGTTCAATGCAAATTCATCAACTTCGTAACGATACGATAAACTGTATCACGTAATGCATGACGGTGAACAATCTGATCGATTACCCCATGATCAAGCAAGTATTCCGCGCGCTGGAACGGTTCTTCCAGTTTCTCACGTACGGTTTGTTCGATCACACGTTTACCGGCGAAGCCAATCATCGCTTTCGGTTCAGCAATATGTACATCACCCAGCATTGCCAATGATGCGGTCACACCGCCGTACACTGGATGAGTCAGTACCACGACATAAGGCAGACCTGCTTCTTTTAAACGCTGGATCGCAGCCGAAGTGCGCGCCATTTGCATCAGGGACAACATGCCTTCCTGCATACGTGCACCACCCGAAGCAGCAAAACAGATCAGGGGCTGACGGGTTTCAATCGCACGTTCTGCCGCCTGAACAAAGCGGTCACCGACCACTGTACCCATAGAACCGCCCATGAAGTCGAACTCAAACGCACAGGCAATCATCGGTACGCCTTTCAGCAAACCCTGAATTACCACCAGTGCTTCAGTTTCACCGGTTTTCTTTTGCGCTTCCGCCATACGGTCTGGATAGGCTTTACTATCGACAAATTTCAGGGGATCTTTGGCTATAAATTCCTGACCCAATTCTGTTTGTACCTGATCAAAGAACCAGTTCAGACGTTCACGGGCTTTCATACGCAAATGTTCATCACATTGCGGACAGACATAGGCATTAAATGACATGGCAGTACGGGTCACCAATGCATGACATTCAGGACACTCAATCGTAGGCTCGGTAAATGTCGCTTTATATGCCGTTTGCTCATCGGGTACCTGAATGCCCGGAACAGTACGCTCCGTCCATGGGGTCGATGGGCTCAGAATTTTGCCTGATTTCACTTGTTGACTCATACTAACTCATCGAGCGCTGCTCGAAGCTCCTTGACTTTATTCACCGTCGCAATAACGGCTTGTTCTGGTGCGAGCGTTGCAAACTGCTTTACAAACGCACTACCCACAATAACTGCATCGGCAGCAACACCCATCGCTTTCGCAGATGCAGCATCACTGATACCGAAACCTACGCCTACAGGAACATCAGTCACAGCTTTAATCTTTTGAATGCGTGCAGCGGCTTCAGAGACATCTAAAGTTGCTGCACCGGTCACGCCCTTCAGTGACACATAGTAAATAAAGCCGCTGGCCTGTTTCGCTACGTGTTGAATACGTGCATCGGTTGAAGTGGGTGCCAGCAGGAAAATCTGATCCATATCATATTTTTCCAGTACTTCACCCAGACCTTGTGCTTCTTCTGGTGGCAAGTCTACCAGCAGTACACCATCTACTCCACATTCATAGGCATAAGCCACAAACTTTTCATAGCCAATCACTTCAACCGGATTCAGATAACCCATCAGTACCACTGGTGTTTCGCGATCTTTCAAGCGAAATTCTTTCACCATATGCAGGGCATCCAGGGTATTGGTTCCACCTGCCAGAGCACGTTCAGCAGCTAGTGCAATCACCGGCCCATCTGCCATCGGGTCCGAGAAAGGAAGTCCCAGCTCAATCACGTCGACACCCGCTTCCACTATCTCATGCAGCAAAGGCACTGTGACTTCTGGATGCGGATCACCCGCCATGACATAAGAAACTAAAGCTTTACGCTGTTGAGATTTAAGTTGTCCAAATCGTGTGGCTAAACGTGACATAGAGAGGTATTTTCCTTAACGTGTTTCAAACTTGAGGCATTGACTATGTAGAAATACAAGACATCGCATTGTAACGCTATTTTTTGTCCAATGAACAGTCTGCGATACCGACCTCGAGTACTTCATTTCCTGTGCGAAGATTTCAAAACAATTCGGAAGGGTCTATTTACGATTATTTTGATTTTTTTCACAATGATCAAAGATGCCTAATTTTGCTATTACCTAAAATCCTGAATATTTAGATAAACTTATTTTTATCATATAAAAATTAATAAAAATGCAGATGTTAGCGCATTCATTTAAAGTTTTCTGAAATTGCAAAACCTGCTTTATACTAGTCCTATTCTCTTACTTTTTTATCTCCTATGCAGACTGATTCTGAGGCTACAGTGCAGGCACGCGCCATTGCACTGCTGCCGCTTATTGTATTTTTAACCATATTTTTGGGTAGCGGGATCTATCATTCCCTGATCGGAACCGAGTTCGCGTTCTATCAGGTGAAAGCGCCTGTGGCTGCCCTGCCTGCGATTATCTTGGCTGCATTAGTGTATCGCGGCAAACTCAACCAAGGCATTGAGGAATTCCTCAGAGGTGCCAGTCATCCGAACTTAATTCTGATGTTTATGGTGTTTATGCTGGCAGGTGCTTTTGCCAGCGTCAGTAGCGCCATTGGCAGCGTCGACGCCACCGTGCAGATGGGCCTGTCGGTGATTCCACCTACATTTATTCTGCCGATGTTATTTGTGATCTCGGCCTTTATTGCCACGGCGATGGGTACCTCCATGGGCACCATTGCGGCCTGTGCGCCGATCGCTTTTGGTTTCACCCAGGTGACCGATATCGATGTGATTTATGCGATTGGTGCAGTGGTCGGTGGTGCCATGTTTGGTGATAACCTGTCCATGATCTCAGACACCACCATTGCGGCGACCACCAGCCAACGCGTACAACTGCGTGACAAGTTCAGGGTCAATGTCTGGATTGCGGTTCCTGCATCGATCGTCACTATTCTGATTTACGTGTTGAGTACTGGCAGTAGCAATGCAGTGGAATACAGGGATTTTAACTGGCTTCTGGTCTTACCTTATATCGCCGTATTTATTTTGGCCTTTAGTCGTTTACACGTTCTGGCTGTGCTGTCCATTGGCGTGCTACTTTCCGGCTTGTTTGGCCTGTTTGCCACAGCTGAATTTGATCTGCTCAAACTGAATACTTCCATTTATGAGGGCTTTGTCGGCATGTTTGAAGTGGCGTTATTGTCGATGTTCCTGGGTGGCCTCTCGGCGATCATGCAACGTGAAGGTGGTTTACGCTGGCTGATCGAGCGTATTTATAGCCTGACTCGTCTGTTTAAAGTCGGTCAGCAACGTGCCGGTGAAATCGGGATTAGTTTTCTGGTGGTGTTTTCGAATATCTTTGTGGCCAATAATACCGTGGCGATTATTCTGTCTGGTGATATGGCGCGTGAAGTCGCCAAAGAATACGGGGTGGATCCCAAGCGTTCTGCGGCACTGATGGATATTTTCTCTTGCGTGGTACAGGGTTTAATTCCTTATGGCGCACAGTTACTACTGGCCTGTTCCATTGCAAAAATCTCGCCGGTTGAACTGATTGGTGGTGTGTACTATTGCTGGATTCTGGCCATTTTTGCGATTGCTGCGATCGCGTTTAGATTCCCTCAGGTGAAAGCAAGCACTTAATCCATCATCCTGCGAAAATAAAAAAGCGACCGATACCGGTCGCTTTTTTCAGCTTCGTGCTTTGTGTAACTGCCTTTTTCGCTCTAACAAGGTCTGTCCGGTGGCTGCCTTATAGGCCCGTGCCAAAGCCGACTGATCAGAATAATCCAGCTGCTCGGCAATCTCGGTCAGACCTAATCCCTGCTGCAACAACAGCTCGCAACGTTTAATCCGCTGCTGTTCCAGCAGTTTTTTAAATGAAGTGCCATGAGTGCTGAACAAGCGCTGCAAGCTACGTGTCGACATCAACAACTGCCGGGCAAGCTGTTCAACTTTAATGGCCTGATGCTGGGTCCGCAGCTGTTCGACAATCATTTGCTGCGCCTGTTCCAAATGATTTTCAAGGGGCGGCTTGGCTGCAATCGCCTGTTCTGCCTGATGAACCAGTAGCTGCAACAGCATTGGATCAGCCTGCTCAGATCCATGTGCCAGTCCTTGCAAATCCAGCTCTATGCCATAATAGTCCTGAGAAAATCTCACCTTGCTGGCGAAAAACTTTTGATAATGCATTTGTCCCCTATCGGGCGCATGGGCAAAGCGTACACAACGGACTAACAGTTGATGATCCTGTAAAATGACACGTCCCAACTGCACCATCGCGGCCATGGTCAGTTCATTGAGCAAATTATATTTTTCGTCCAGATAAGCCCAGTATAATTCAATACTATGTTCATGCTGTTTCAACTGCAAAGGTACAAACTCACTGCCATCAATCACCAGTCGTTGAAAGCGCATGATATGGCGGATCATTTCCGAAACACTACTGCTGCGCGAAGCCATATAACCGAGCACACCAAAATGTTCTGGGCGAATGACCTGCACAATCTCGAAAATCAGCTGCGGACAGTTTAAATACTGCCGGGTTGTTAAAAGAAGCTGATTCAATAATTCTAGAGGCACTTGTGTGGCAAAAGGCTGATCAATCAGGGGGACAAGTACTTCATGTAGTTCTTGCAGAAAGTCAGCTTCCAAAGGCTCAATTTGCAGACCGCGCAGATAGGTCGCCCAGAGTTGAATATAACCATTGGATATTTTAATTTCTTGCATGCGCGCTTCCCGCTGCCTGCTTTAGTCTAAGCAGTTTTATTTTCATTTGGCATAAAATGTATAAAAATTGGCAAGCACTGTCAAAACAATTACGGCATTCCCCGACATACTGTCAGCATCGTCACAAAAAAGAACTTCTAAGATGAATGCAGTATTAAAATCTTCAATAAAGCCCGTGGTCCGGACCCAGCTTGATTTTAAACTGGATGAAATTCCGCGCTACTGGTTTGGCGGCGATCCCTTTCTGACCCGCATGTTCGATGCCTTGAGCCTGACCTTTCCAGATGGCGAGCGTTATTTTATTCAAAGTGTGCGCCTGTTCCGCGATCAGATCACAGACCTGGAACTGCAACAACGTGTGGCAGATTTTATTCGTCAGGAAGCACAGCACGGCATTGCCCATGAAAAGATGAACCAGCTGATGCGTGAACAAGGCATACCCGTCGATGATTTTATCGAACGTTTAAATAATATGTTCGCCTATGACCTCAAACATCGTTCAGCACAGTTCAATATTGCAACTACGGCAGCGGCAGAACACTTGACCGCGCTGATGGCTGAAACTTTTTACGGTCAGAAATCCACCTTAAAAGACGGCCATCCTTATGTACGTGCCATGTTTGCCTGGCATGCGATTGAAGAAATGGAACATCGTGATGTGGCTTTTGACGTGATGAAAGAGGTCGCAAAAACACCTGAATGGATGCGCAAAATGACCCTGCTCAGTACGACATTTTTGATGTTTAGTTATACCGCCTATCGCGCCAATGTCATGCTGAAACATGATGGCTTCAGTGTCTTAGAGCGTCTGCAAATGAACCTGAAAGGACTGCCCTGGTTGTTTGGCCGTAACGGCACCTTGACCCGCATGGGCCCACAATATCGGGACTGGTTTAAACAAGACTTCCATCCTTCCCAGCATCCGGTAATTGCCCAATATGATGTCTGGGTAAAAACTCTAGCCGAAACCAATGATCCTATTCAGGCCGGTGAAGCCTTCTGGCAGGCAGCCAAAGATTAAGCTCAAATCAAAAAAGCCTTCAAAATTGAAGGCTTTTTTTAGGTCTTATGCCTGTACATTTACCACTTGGCATAATGCTGTTCAAGCAAGGCATATTCATTTAGTAAAATAATTTCCTGATCATCTTGCTGAATCGTTCCGGAAACCTTGGCTTGCCACTGACTAAACTGGCTCCCGACCAGACGCAGGTTGAGATTTTCATAACGGCGCCAGCCTGTACTCACCATCAGATTCAGTTTTTCATCCAGTGATTGAATCGTCCATTGGTTTTCCGATTCCTGCTGGAATAGTACATCGGCCAAGGGATAAATTTTCCCATTGATCCACAGACAGTTTTCGTTACCGAAGCTTTCATTTACGCCTGACGCCAGATTAATACCAATCCGGTTCTGGTTCAGATCCCAGAAATTACAGGACAACCAGAACCAGGCGGTTTCCGGGCGCAAAAAGCCGCAGGTATCATCCAGAGAGGCAAAGCTGCGTTCATTAAACTGAATGGTTTCACCTTGCTTGTTAATGAAAAAACCTTCACAGCCCAAGGTGGTTAATTTCTGGGTATAAGTCCAGCCATTTATGCCGGTCGGACTGCACATACTCAGTGGATCAGTTCCGGCACAAAAAATTCGCGCACTGAGTTTAATCTCGCCATATTTGCTGACATTGATATAACGCACGCCGTTGGCATGCTGGATATCGATCTGAAAAGGTGAATTATGGAAATAACTATGATTAAACAGTGGCTGTTCATCCAACACGGTGTTGCGTGACAGGAAATTAATCGCATTCCATTCCAACACTTCATTGGTCATATGGTTATAGACATAGACAAAACCATGCCCTGCCCATGCAATATCGGCAATTGCCAGTCCAATCGTATAATGCTCATGCTGAATACTACAGAATTTGAATTTTTTATATTTTAGATGCTTACGCCAGCCTGACAGCACATGACCATAAGGATTTTTGTATTGATATGCCTGATAGTCAATACTTTTTGGAAGCTCCTTAAAACGTCCATAACGCGGTTGTCCATTTGCCTGAATTAAATCCATTTAAGACATTCCATCTCAGTCAAAACTGTTTTTCCTTGGCAGTATTATGCCAATTATTAAATTTTGATAAAGAGGTTTTTTAAACCGCTTGTCGAATCATCAAGCCAGCCGCAGGTTTAATTCAATCGCAAACTGCTTTAAATCGTGAGATAAGTATTTTCCCAGCGATTGCCATTGAAACTACCTTCTAACAGTTGTACATAGCGGCCATAAACCTGATCGATGACAATACAGTCATCTACATCCAGCACACGGTCGGTATGCTGTTTTTGCCAGTGCCGGGCAAAGTAGGCTTTACCGCGCTGTTTAGCGACCATAGCATTCTGCGCAACCACCAACACATAACGATGCAACTCGCCAAACTCACGTGAATCATAACCCCCCAGATTAATCAGCCAAAGTTTTTCATCGGATTGCTGCGGCTGTGCATCAGTAAATTGCAGCGCATAGGACTTGCCCTCAAACTCTAGCCCGTTGATTTGCGCCCAGGCATCAACATGCAGACCTTTCTGTTCCGCAAACCAGGCATTTTTCAATTGCGGATAAGTGTCTTCCAGACTCTCTCCTATTGCCAAAACTACATCATGAACTTCTGTATTGGCACGGGCATGACGACCACCGAGCATCACAATAAACAGGCTGGGCATTACATTTCCTTGTTAGCGTCAATCTTTAAGATCATTTCATTGATGCTTGCCAGTATAGCGCAAAGCTATTCCATGATGATGTATCCATCTGCCAAGGACAAATTTGCATCATCAGCCTGACTGAATTTGCGCAAAACAGCATCCAGTCACTCGGTATCCATCTCCATATCGAGGATCAGTTTAAGCCTGTGTCGGGCTCAAAAAACCATTTTCAGTGAATACAATTGGCTAGCGAATCATTTCCGATCATTTTCATCAGGATTTACAGCGATAGAGGATTATTTTTTTGTACAAAATACAAACACGGCTAAACCGCACAAATCTGTACAAATTTTCGCCCAAATTTCAATCTAAAGGCATATTTCGTTGACTGAAATGCGCTGAAAGACGATACTCTCAATGTTTTTATTTAAGCAAATCGGTTCAAAGAGGCTGGGCCAAAAGTTCGGTCCTCAGAAACTCAATCCAACGCAAGGGGCTATATATGGCTGGTGGAAAGTCAACTATCATTTACACACTGACCGACGAGGCGCCATTACTGGCGACTTATTCTCTGCTGCCGATCATTGAGACCTTTACTAAGCCAGCTGGCGTTGAGATCGTCAAAAGTGACATCTCTGTAGCTGTGCGCGTGCTCTCCGAATTTACAGATTACCTAAGCGAAGAGCAAAAGGTGCCTGACACTCTAGCTGAGCTAGGTCGTCTTACACAAGATCCAGACACGAACATTATCAAACTCCCAAATATCAGTGCTTCTGTTGGCCAGCTAACAGCGTGTATCAAGGAACTTCAGTCTAAAGGCTATGCAATCCCTGACTATCCTGAAAACCCGACCACTGAAGAAGAAAAAGCAATCAAGGCACGTTATAGCAAATGTCTTGGTTCAGCAGTAAACCCTGTTCTACGTGAAGGTAACTCAGACCGTCGTGCGCCTGCTGCCGTTAAAAACTACGTGAAAAAACACCCGCACTCTATGAGCGAGTGGAAACAGTGGTCTCAAACTCACGTTTCACACATGGACGAAGGTGACTTCTACCACGGCGAAAAGTCAATGACTTTAGACCGCGCACGTGATGTGAAAATGGAATTGATCACCAAGTCTGGTGAAACCATTGTTCTTAAGCCAAAAGTTGCGCTTCAAGACGGCGAAATCATCGACTCAATGTTCATGAGCAAGAAAGCACTTTGCGACTTCTACGAGAAAGAACTTGAAGACTGTCGTGAAGCAGGCATTCTGTTCTCTTTACACGTTAAAGCAACCATGATGAAGGTGTCTCACCCAATCGTCTTTGGTCACTGTGTAAGAATCTACTACAAAGAAGCATTCGAAAAACATGGCAAGCTTTTTGATGAGCTTGGCATTAATGTCAATAACGGTATGGCCGGTCTTTACGAGAAAATCGAGACGCTTCCGACTTCTCAACGTGAAGAAATCATCCGTGACCTGCACGCTTGTCAAGAACACCGTCCAGCACTGGCGATGGTTGATTCAGCAAAAGGCATCACTAACTTCCACTCTCCTAACGACGTCATTGTAGATGCTTCTATGCCTGCCATGATCCGTGGTGGCGGTAAAATGTGGGGCGCTGATGGCAAACCTTACGACTGTAAAGCAGTTATGCCTGAATCTACATTCGCGCGTATTTACCAGGAAATGATCAATTTCTGTAAGTGGAATGGTAATTTTGATCCAAAAACCATGGGTACTGTACCGAACGTTGGTTTGATGGCACAAAAAGCTGAAGAATACGGTTCACATGACAAGACTTTCGAGATCTCTGAAGCCGGTGTTGCAAACATCGTTGATCTTGAAACTGGTGAAGTGTTGATGTCACAAAACGTGGAAGAAGGCGATATCTGGCGTATGTGTCAGGTGAAAGACGCACCGATCCGCGACTGGGTAAAACTTGCAGTTACTCGTGCACGCAACTCTGGCATGCCGGCAATCTTCTGGCTTGACCCGTACCGTCCACACGAAAACGAACTGATCAAGAAAGTTGAAAAATACCTGAAAGATCATGACACCACTGGTCTTGACATCCAGATCATGTCACAAGTACGTGCAATGCGTTATACGCTTGAACGTGTTGCTCGCGGTCTAGATACTATTTCTGTAACAGGTAACATCCTGCGTGACTACCTGACTGACTTGTTCCCGATCATGGAATTGGGTACATCTGCGAAAATGTTGTCAATCGTGCCATTAATGGCAGGTGGTGGCATGTACGAAACAGGTGCAGGCGGTTCTGCTCCTAAGCACGTACAGCAGTTAGTTGAAGAAAACCACTTACGTTGGGATTCACTCGGTGAATTCATGGCGTTGGCGGTATCTTTAGAAGAAATGGGTATTAAAGAAGGCAATGACAACATCAAGTTACTTGCCAAAACTTTAGACCGTGCAACTGGTAAATTACTGGATAACGACAAGTCACCTTCTCGTCGTACAGGTGAGCTTGATAACCGTGGCAGCCATTTCTACCTGGCGAAATTCTGGGCTGAAGAACTTGCTGCTCAAGACGAAAATGCTGAATTGAAAGCGAAGTTTGCACCTCTTGCAAAAACTTTAGCTGAAAATGAAGAGAAAATCGTTGCTGAGCTTGCAGAAGTTCAAGGAAAATCAGTAGACATCGGCGGTTACTATGCGATTGATCAAGAGAAAGTAAATGCAGTGATGCGCCCAAGTGCTACTTTGAATGCAGCGCTTGAAACGATCTAAGCTTTTGCAAAACTGACTGAGTCAGTGATATAGAAAAACCGGCGTCTAGGCGCCGGTTTTTTTTATATCTGATTCATGCATCGTAGTCACTGAAGTAATTTATTTTTTAAACACAACTATTACCAACCGTCTAATTCATAAAGTAAAATGACATCTTTTCTCTGTCCTAGAAACATTCAGACACTTTAAGAGAAACTTTTACCAGGAGTCATAAATAAGGGATAATCAAAAAATGAATGAATTAATCAATAACAATTGGTTTTGTCAGTATAGCCACAGGCCTAATTGTAATGGTTATTCCTAAAGTCTTTGACTTTATAAAACATCATTTAAGTAAAAAAGGAATTGTCGGTAAACTCATTAGAAAATCTAATCTTAGTACATTAATATATGTGCGAAAAACATTGAAAGATGAAGTTAAAATTAACAAAGAAATAGTGAAGTATTCTGCTTATTTAATAATTTTTCCTCTAAGCCTGATGATCTATTTTTGGCTAATTATTTGCCTTACAATTCTTTCTGAAAATTTTAGAATTTATGCAAATAATCATAATTTAACTTACAATATTTTTATCTTAATTGTTGGATTCCCTATCTATATTTTCGAGCTTCTCTACCTCAATCAGAAAGATCTTGTAGAAAAAATTTTTAAATTTAGAAAAAACAAATAAAAGATTAGGTTTCTTTCTTAATACTTTTTTACATTAACATTTTCAGCAGGCAATAAAAAACCCCAAGACTGAATGTGCTTGGGGTTTTTTAGAATTTTGGTCCCGAGGGTCGGACTCGAACCGACACGTCATCTCTGACAGCGGATTTTGAGTCCGCCGCGTCTACCAATTTCACCACCTCGGGAGTGGATGAAAGGTATAATACGCGATTTCTCAGCACTGTCAACGCAGAATATTTTCATTTGTTTATTTTTAAAACAAATCGCATTTTTTCGTTTTAAAATCGAGCAATTCCCGCCATAAAAAAGAAAAAAGTTTATACTAGCCGCAGTTTTTTTAGCGTAAATCATCATGCAACTTTCTGATTTTAATTTTGATCTCCCCGATGAGCTGATTGCTCGCTACCCACTGGAAACACGCAGTGCCTCTCGCCTGTTGCACCTCGATGCCCAAGGTCAATATCATGACCATCAATTTACCGATATTCTGGATTTACTTGAAGACGGCGACTTGTTGGTATTAAACGACACCAAAGTCATGAAGGCCCGTTTAAAAGGTAAACGTGCTTCAGGCGGTGCGGTAGAAGTGCTGGTTGAGCGTATGCAAGATCGCTTTATTGCCTACTGCCATATCAAGGCCAGTAACACTCCAAAAGCCGGTGCAGAACTTTTTATTGGCCCGGATGCAGTGAAAGTGACCGTACAAGGCCGTCATGAAAATCTGTTTATTGTAGAATTTTCACAACCAATTCTCGATGTGCTGGATCAATACGGCGCCTTGCCGATTCCGCCTTATTTCAACCGTGAAGCGGAAGAGATTGATACTGAACGTTATCAAACCGTGTTTAATGACCCAACCAAACTGGCCAGCGTTGCAGCACCTACTGCCAGCCTGCATTTTGATGCCGATCTGTTGGCAAAATTGGAAGCCAAAGGGATTCAAAAAACTTTTGTGACCCTACATGTTGGTGCAGGTACTTTCCTGCCAGTGCGTACCGATGATATTCAAAATCACATCATGCACAGCGAATGGTGCGACGTCCCTGAAACTGCGGTCGAGATGATTCGTCAGACTAAAGCCCGCGGTAATAAAGTCATTTCTGTAGGCACGACTGCCACCCGTGCAGTCGAAAGTGCAGCACAAGCACATAACGGTGAACTGGCAGCCTGGACAGGTGATACCCAGATTTTCATCTATCCGGGTTATCAGTTTAAAGTGGTCGATCGTTTGATCACTAACTTCCATTTACCAGAATCGACCCTGTTAATGCTTGTGTCTGCCTTGTCCAATCGTGACAATATTCTCAATGCTTATAAGCATGCAGTAGACAGCCAGTATCGCTTCTTCAGTTATGGCGATGCCATGCTGATTGATCAGGCGAAATAAGCGAGAACCATTGCCCATGCCGATCGAGTCTGTACAACAGTCCATTCATATTCGCCGCAAGAAAAATGCAGTGGTGTTTCAAAATATCGCTCGGCTTTGGGATCTGGGTCAACAGGCCAAAACGCATCAGCAATTGCTGGATGGGCTGCATCCCTGGAATGGCCCGATTACGCTCAAGTTTGAAAATAACCTGCCGCTTGCGCTTGCCGGAATTGGGCTTTTTCTGATTGGCAGCATTTTTATTGCGCCGGGAAATATCTGGATTCAGGGCAGTGTTTTTCTCGGCTGTCTCTGTATCTTCTGGGCCTATATTTGCTATGAACAGCAGCAGCCCTTAGAGGAAGTCATTGCTTTTCTGGAAGAACAGGCACTGGCCAAAAAATATCAGCTTGCCTTTCAAAAACAGCCACTGCATATTTCCATGCCACTCAATCCCCTGCACTTTATCCGGCATTTAAAACAATTATTTCCAGTATTCAATCAAGGTTCGTTGAGTAATGAGATTCAGCGTTATGCCAGCACGGTCTGGGAAGATGAAAATGGCCAGCAACATCAGGTGCTACTGTTCCAATACCACTATATTGATGAAGTACAGGCCCGAAATAAGGAAGGTCAGCCAGTCAAACTGATGCAGGTCCATAAAGACCTGTGGGGCGTATTTGTGTTTGATATCCGGATTCAGGGACTGGCCGTTACGACTTCCAGAAAGAAATTTTATTATCCTTATAGCCATCCCTGGCACAGCAGCGATATTCGCACCAATCAGCGCTTAAGCTTTTATGGTAGTGATCCGCTGCAAACTGCCAAATTACTCAGTCCAGGTTTTGTGCTGCGACTGGCCGAATTTTTTGAACAGCGTCAGGGTGATTTACTGTTTCACCCAGAAAATAAGATGCTGTGCTATCTAGGGCCCCATGATTTATTTCAGGTATCGAGCAAGCAGCAGAATATTAGCGATATTTCCACATTGCGCGGCCACCTGAGAACGTTTAAATTAAAACAGCTCGAAAACTTACAACATGATCTGCTGCAGTTTTTAAAATAAATTTTTCGCATCATTTTTTAAATATAGATATAGCTTGGGGAGATCTCGGATGGGATTTTTGATTTTATGTTTGTTCATTGTGGCACTGATTGTCGCGATTATCATGATCCGCAACAGTATTGTCCGTCATCACAACGCCACGATTCGCGCCTGGTCGGATGTCGCCAGTTATGAACGGCAAAAACTGAAAATTCTGGACGGGCTGCAACCGCTGGTCGAGCAATACTCGAGTTTCGAAAAAGGTACGCTGGAAAAAGTCACCGAACTGCGTCAGAACATCATGAACCTGAATATCAAGGATGCTGATATTGGACAGTTGCAACGCATTGAAAGCCTGAATAAACAGTTGATGCACAGCCTGAATGTGGTGATTGAAAATTATCCGGAACTGAAAGCCAATGACATCTATCTGAAAATGATGGCTGAAATTGAAGAACAGAATGAAAATGTCGGTGCTGCGATTACCATTTATAATCGCAATGTCGAACTGTTTAACAACCAGATCCAGATTTTTCCGCACAACATCATTAACAATATGTTGCTCAGAAAAAAAGTGGTACGTCCATTCCGTGATCAAAGCGTGACTCAGAATTTTGATTACCGTCCGAACTTTCACTGAGTGAACAGCAAGATCTGATAAAATTTTGCATCCTTGGCACATTAACTTATTATAAAAATAGCCAAGGATGCGGCTGTACCTGTCTAAAACTTATAAAATAAAGAATAAAAATTATGCTGGATTATTTAGAGCACTTTCAACAGACGCTGGTCGAGGAATTTTATCGGCTGTATGATCATTATCAGGATGATCAAATCTATGCCTGTAGTCTGGTCTTTGACGAATTTTTACTGCTGGATGATCTGGCCATTTCGACTGAACGCAGTATTTTTAAAGATCCGGAATATCTTCAGCAATATCTGGCGGAACAGGATCGCTGGAATGTCCGGAAATGGCGTTATCGGGCACATGCTTTGCCCCACTCTGGACTCATTCCCTTTAAAACCTTGCTGGCCGATTATTTTAAAACCCAGCACAGCTTTGGCCATCCGGTATTGGCACAGCAAAAACAGCTGCACGCGACGCATCTGGATTTATTGCTGGAGAGTTTTAAACAGACCAAACATCGTCTTTCTGAGGCTTATGGTCTGGATGTGGATGGCATCCTTTTTTTCATGAGCCTGCCCACCCAAGTCGAATTTGAATGCCAATCTGCGCAGACCCTTAATCCGGCCCATGTTCATTTACAGGAATTTCTGGCATCCAGACAAACTACTCATTTACCTGCCATGCAGAAACGCTTGAAACTCTCGCAAAATGACAAGGATATTCTGATTGATCTAGAGCAGATGCTGGTAATGGAACCTTATGACTATCTGCAAGTGGCGCAAGATGCCTATTTGCTGACCTTGGAATCCTATTTTGTCGATAGCAATATTTATATCCAGAAACTGATCCAGCATATTGCCGCAATGGCCTCCGAGCCGGATGGCAGCTGCGCCCTGAGCCGGGAAGATATCCAGCAGCGCTTGCAGCAGTTTTCTGCCCATTCACCAATTTCCCCGGATGTTCCCTAGCTTCAGCGATAAATAAAATTACAGAGCGAATGCTCTACAATGCTGGCGTTTAGTGTAAGAATCAAGGAAAATAGCGCCCTTTAGCTATAACAATCAGCGAACTGTTTTTTCGCCTTGATGTGGAACTCCTATGAAGTTTGAAAAATTAGGTCAGTCGGGCCGTGCCCGTCGTGGTCGTTTAACGCTTGAACATGGTGTGGTGGAAACCCCGATGTTCATGCCTGTGGGTACTTATGGTACGGTCAAGGGCCTGTTGCCACGCGACATTAAAGAGATCAAATCTCAAGTCATTCTGGGCAATACTTTCCATTTGTATCTACGTCCAGGACTGGATGTGATTCGTGAACATGGCGGCCTGCACGAATTCATGAAATGGAATAGTCCCATTTTGACCGATTCAGGCGGCTTTCAGGTCTTCAGTCTGGGCGCAATGCGTAAAATTAAAGAAGAAGGTGTGACCTTCCGCTCACCAATCGATGGTTCAAAAGTATTTTTATCACCTGAAATTTCAATGGATATTCAGCATACGCTGAATTCTGACATTGTAATGATTTTTGATGAATGCACGCCGTACCCTGCGACGCATGAAGAAGCGCAAAAATCATTGCAATTGTCTTTACGCTGGGCGGAACGCTGTAAAACCCAGCATCATGACGTGCTGAAAAACCGTAATGCACTGTTCGGGATTATTCAGGGCGGCATGTATGAAGACTTGCGTGATGAATCTTTAAAAGGCCTGCTTGAAATCGACTTTGATGGTTATGCGATTGGCGGCCTGTCCGTTGGTGAGCCAAAAGAGGAAATGATCAAGGTACTGGATTATCTTCCAGAAAAAATGCCTGCAGACAAACCGCGTTATTTGATGGGTGTCGGCAAGCCTGAAGATATTGTGGAAGCGGTACGTCGTGGTGTGGATATGTTTGACTGCGTGATGCCAACCCGAAATGCACGTAACGGTCACTATTTTGTGACAGACGGCTTGGTGCGGATCCGTAATAGTAAATATCGTCATGACCAGAGTCCACTCGATCCGCATTGCGACTGCTATACCTGCCAGAACTTTACCCGTGCCTATTTATTCCATCTTGAGAAATGTGGAGAAATGCTCGGCTCTATGCTCGGTACGATTCATAATCTGCGCTATTACCTGCGTTTGACTGAAGCGATGCGTGATGCATTAGACAACGGTACATTTGACGAATTTGTTCATGACTTTTATGCCCGCCGTGGCCTGGAAGTGCCACCTTGTCCGCAAGATTAATCCATCAGCATTTGCGCTGAGGAAAAAGACAATGTAAATTGCAAGAATATATCAATTTATTATCGAGTTGATCACCAGTTTTTTATTTTAGGAAAATGTAATGAGCCTTTTTATTTCGACTGCTCACGCTGCAGGTGAAGCTGCACAACAACCAAGCATGATGGCGAACCTTTTGATGATTGCTGTTTTTATTGCAATCTTCTATTTCTTGATCTGGCGTCCTCAATCTAAACGTGCCAAAGAACACCGTGCTTTGGTCGACAGCCTTGGCGTTGGCAGTGAAGTGGTATTTGCAGGCGGATTAATGGGCAAAATCACCAAGATTGAAGGTGACTTCGCAGTGGTTGAATTGAGCCGTGGTGTAGAAGTCAAAGTTCAACGTGCAAGTGTGATTTCAGTCCTCCCTGAAGGCACTTTAAATAACCTTTAATCAAAAATAGTCGTGCCCTCGCACGACTTTTTCATTTTAAGAAGAAAACGAATGCGTTACCCAGCATGGAAATATGTACTGATCCTGGTTGTCCTGGTGATCAGTACCTTATATGCCCTGCCAAGTTTGTATCCAGATGAACCTGCTGTACAGATTTCGGGTGCCAAAGCCGGTACTCAAATTGATGCAAGCATCGTACAAAAAGCAGAGCAAATTTTAAAAACTGAAAATATTGCCACCCATGACAATAGCTTTGGCAACAATGCAGCCTTATTACGTGTAGATTCAAGTGAATCGCAGCTTAAAGCTAAAGAGGCTTTACGTCGTGGTTTAGGTGATGATTACGTGGTTGCATTGAACCTTGCCCCGACCACCCCAGAATGGCTGCAAAAAATTGGTGCCAAACCAATGAAGCTCGGCCTGGATTTACGTGGTGGTGTTCACTTCTTGCTTGAAGTGGATATGGACAAGGCCATTTCCCAGCGCATGGAAACCTCTGCTACGGATCTACGTCGTCAGTTGCGTGATAACAACCTGAAATTTAATAGCCTGAATTTAAGCAACAACACCATTGTGATGCAGTTTGCCAACAATGATGATCGTTCTGCAACGATGGACTTCTTGCGCCGTAATGGCAATGAGTTTACCCAGCAGGCTGTTGCGACCGAGACCGGTTCGACCTTACGTCTAAACTATACTGATGTGCGTAAGCAAGAAATTGAATCTTATGCTGTCAATCAGAACTTGACCACTTTACGTAACCGTATTAACGAGTTAGGTGTGGCAGAAGCACTGGTTCAAACTCAGGGCAGCAACCGTATTGTGGTTGAGCTTCCTGGTGTGCAGGATACCGCTGAAGCGAAACGTGTCTTAGGTCGTACCGCGAACCTCGAGTTCCGTCTGGTGTCTGACCTGAATGATCAATATATTGATCCATATACCGGTCAGGCAACGGGTGCATTGCCACCAGGCACAGAAGTCTTTGCTTATGAGTCACTGGACAGTGGTCGTCAGCTCCTCTTGAACCGTAACCGTATCTTAACCGGTGAACGTGTTCAGAATGCATCAAGTGGCTTTAGCCAAGACACAGGCGGTGCTGAAGTTAACATTACCTTGGACAGCGCAGGCGGCAAACTGATGTCGGATGCCACCCGTAATGCGGTCGGCAAACGTATGGCCGTCTTGTTCATCGAGAACAAGCAGCGCATTAATTATGTGGAAGACCCTGCGACCGGTACGCAAACTGAAGTGCGTACACCGTATACCGAATCTGTGGTCATTAACGCTGCAACCATTCAGGCAGTACTGGGTTCTCAGTTCCGTATTACCGGTCTGGACTCGCCGCAAGAAGCTGCTGAACTTGCCTTGATGCTGCGTGCAGGTGCATTGGCTGCGCCAATGTACTTTGTAGAAGAACGTGTAATTGGTCCAAGTCTGGGTCAAGAAAACATCGATAAAGGTGTACTTTCAACTCAGATCGGTTTCCTTCTGGTCGCCATCTGGATGGTGGTATTCTTCCGTCTGTTTGGTGTGATTGCCAACTTTGCCTTGGTCTTTAACCTGGCGATGATTCTGACAGTCATGTCTTGGATTGGCGCTTCCCTTACCCTTCCGGGTATTGCCGGTATCGTCATTACCATCGGTATGGCGGTCGATGCCAACGTACTGATCTGTGAACGAATACGGGAAGAAATGAAATGGGGAGCTTCGCCAAAACAGGCGATTGTGGCCGGTTATGATCGTGCCTATAACACCATTTTCGACTCGAACTTGACCACATTCCTGGTGGCGTTCATTCTGTTCGCGATTGGTACAGGTCCGATCAAAGGCTTTGCCGTAACCCTGATGATTGGTATTGTCTGCTCGATGTTTACTGCCATTACAGTAACGCGTGCCGTGGTACAGCTCATTTATGGCAAAAAACGTAACTTGAAAAAGTTGAGCATTTAAGGAGATCACTGATGACTGAAAATACTCAACTGAATCAAAAACAGTACGGTCGCCCGGAAGACGAACGCATTATTCCGTTTATGAAGATTGCGATGCCTGCGGCATTGTTTTCAATCATCCTAACCGTTGCGAGTATCTTCTTTATTGCCACCAAAGGCCTGAACCTTGGTTTGGACTTTACCGGTGGTGTGGCAGCCGAACTCAACTATACCAATCCGGTCAAACCTGAAGATGTCTCCAAGGCATTAAACCAGGCAGGCTTTAATGATGCTGTGGTTCAGACTTTAGGTTCTGAACGTGACCTGATGGTGCGTATGCCGGTTCAGGAAGATATCGAAGCTGAAGACCTGACCAAAGCGGTTACAGCAGCGGTGCAACTGCCAAATAATGCGGCAGAAGTACCGAAGGTCGATGTCGTCGGTGGCCAGGTCGGTAATGAGCTCTATGTCCGTTCTGGTGGTGCTGTGGCACTTGCGCTCCTGCTGATGCTGGTCTATGTCACCATCCGCTTTGAATTCAAGCTGGCTATGGGTGCAGTATTGTCACTGTTCCATGATATCGTCGTTACCCTCGGGATTTTTGCGATGATGCAGTGGCCATTTGACCTCACTGTACTTGCGGCACTCCTTGCAATCATCGGTTTCTCACTGAACGATAATATCGTGGTCTCTGACCGTATCCGTGAGAACTTCCGTAAGATTCGTGGTGCAGAACCGGTCGAAATCATTAACATTGCCCTGACTGAAACCCTGCGTCGTACCATTCATACCTCTATGACCTTATTGCTGGTGGTGCTTGCCATGATGCTGATGGGCGGCGATGGTCTGAAATGGTTCTCGATCGCGATGTTTGTTGGTGTCTTTGTCGGGACCTATTCGTCCATCTATATTGGTACAGCCTTTGCCTTGTGGCGTGGTCTAAACCGTCAGGACTTTATTGTTCAGGTGAAACCAGAATTTGAAGACGAGAACCAGATTCCATAATCTGTTCTGTTTCATGTTCATCGTTCAGCCCGTCTTATGATGGGCTGAATTATTTCTGCCGTTTGAATATGTGGCAGTGGGAATAATCGCAATGACTGGATGGATTTTCTCAATATCAGTTTTTTGGAAAATCACCTGTCGGTGTTCATCCAGGCTTTGGAATTCATAATGATCCTGAGCTTCGCTCACCAACTGCAAAATTAGCTGCAGGCCATTGACCAGATATATACAGAGCATGCATGAAATTGGCAACTCGGCCTGTTTGTCACAAACCAGCCACCAGCCCGGTTTTAAGCTGGGAAAATAATACGGCCCTGCTACCTGAATCGCATAATGCTGTGCTTGCAGATGAAAAATATCCTGATTGAATGAGAGCGCTGAATCCAGGGAGATAAGTGCAAATGCCTGCTGTTCTATTACCTGCATTTGAAACAGAGTACCTTGCGCTGGAACCGGAGCTAATTCAACTTTTGGTTCAGCCGACTGATCTAGAATGAGCACATCTAGACCCAGTTGTTGTTCCAACTCCCTTGCTGCTTTCTCGCCGATCTGGCGTTTGCTATTCAGCAATTGCGCAATATATGAGGCTGACAAGCCGAAATGTTCACAGATCTCTTTGCCGGTTTTAAATTGCTGCGTCTCGATCAGCAAATCAATCACCTTGGCCAGATTATTTCGTCTACGTTCAAATATTTCGGTCGCGCTCATTTTGGTTTGCTGGTCTATTTTTTATGCATGTGATTCAAATACCTTACAATAAAAAAGCCCGCAATTGAATTGCAGGCTTTTTAAACTTAGGTAACAGGAATTAAGTACCCTGTACCAGACGACGCGCGCTGATAATTCCCGGTTGCTGCTCAAGACGGGCCAGCAGCTTGGAAAGTTGTGCCAGACCTTTGACTTCAATCAGCAGCTTCATATTGGCAATACCATCCGCTTCCGAAATGGTATTCACCTGACGGATATTGATCTGATCCGAGAAAATCACTTGCGTGAGATCTTTGAGCAAACCGCGTCGATCATAAGCTTCCACCACAATCTGTACGCTCTGACCACGAGTCGGCTGCATTTCCCAATCGGCTTCTACCGCACGCTCAGGCTCTTGGGTGATCATGCGCACATAGTCCGGACAGGCCACCTTATGAATGCTCACTCCACGATTCAGAGTGATATAGCCAGCGATCGATTCACCATGCACCGGTTGGCAACATTGCGCGACATGCAGTTCCACGTTATCTAAACCGTCGATCAGAATCCCGTGCGCTGACAGTGTATGACTGGCACGCGGGTTCAAGGCAGGTTTCAGCACCAGCTCAGGCTCGTCCTGATCCAGATGCATGTGACGGTTCACCTGATTAATCAGGGCATGCAGGCTGATATCACCATTGACCAGATTCACCAGAATGTCATCACCGGTTTTGACATTGAAGTGGTTGCAATAATCACTCAGATCAATCGATTTCGGATGAATTGCCAGACGTGACAATTCTTTGTTCAGTACTTCACGGCCGACTTCCAGGTTCTTGCTACGATCCTGCTGACGGAACCAGTGACGCAGCTTGTCCCGCGCACGGGCAGTCTTGATATAACCTAATGAATTGACCAACCAGTCCCGATTCGGTTCCCGGTCTTTTTTGGTCAAAATCTCGACCTGCTCACCTGTTTTCAGGGTATAAGTGAGTGGCACATAGCGCTGATTCACCCGTGCGGCATAGCACTTGTTCCCGACCTCGGTATGCACATGATAAGCAAAGTCGAGTACGGTCGAATCACGTGGTAGCTCTTTGATATCGCCATCACGACTAAACACATAGATCTTTTCGAAGCCTTCAAAATCTTGAATATGCTCAAAATTCTCTATTTCATCTTCAGATTCTTTATGTGCACTGCTTTCATTACGTTCTTGATAATGCTCAAGTACCGCACGTAAGGAATGCAGACGATGGTTAAAGGAGCGATCTGTGGTTTTCGCGCCTTCTTTATAATTAAAGTGTGAACACACCCCAAGTTCAGCTTCGTCATGCATTGCATGAGTACGAATCTGCACTTCAAGTGACTTATTCTCGGCAATCACCGCAGTATGTAAAGAACGATAACCATTGGCTTTCGGATTGGTAATATAGTCATCAAACTGATGCGGAATGTGGCGCCAGATCTGATGCACAATACCTAAAGTGTGGTAACACTCCGGTACACTTTTCACCAGTACCCGTAGCGCACGAATATCATAGAGCTGGTCAAAGCTCAGGTTCTTGCTTTTCATTTTTCGATAAATCGAATAAATGTGTTTCACCCGGCCATTAATTTCAGCTTCGATACCATGTTCGGCCAATTCATTGCGTAATTTATCAATCACAAACTGAATATACTGTTCACGCTCCAGACGCTTTTCATTCAGTAAGGAAGCAATTTCTTTATAACGTTCCGGCGCAAGATAACGGAAAGCCAGATCTTCCAGCTCCCACTTCAACTGGGCAATACCTAAACGGTGTGCCAGTGGCGAGTAAATGGTCAGAATTTCTCGGGCCACCCGTTCCTGACGCTCACGCGAGGAATTGGCCAGTTCACGCAAGGCATAGGTACGTTCGGCCAGCTTGACCAGAACAACCCGTACATCTTCGGTGACCGAGATCAGCATTTTGTAAATGCCAGACAGATGTTCACGCTGGTTATTATTGAAATGATCTTCCAAGCGTTTATTTTTTTCGATCAGCTCAGACAGCTTACCCATGGCAAGCGTACCTTTGACCAGGCTATGCACCTGTTCGCCGAACTGTTCCAATACTTCACTGAGTGGCATGACGCCTTCACGAACAGCACGATACAACATGGCTGCGGACAAAGTATCTTCATCGACATGCAGATGCGCCAGAATATCCGCCATCTCAATACCGGTATAAAAGGTATTGGAGCGGTGCTGAACCATACTTTGCAGCTCTCTTTCTAATGTTAAGTGGGCGACTTCTTCGAGCTGCGTTAAAGGTGCGCCATCTAATATGCCACGAACCCGATCCAACCATTCAGTCAGATCCTGGTGTGCTTGTTCGGCATGTTCTACAGTCGTCTCCTGTGACAACTCATTGAGTCGCCCAGGGAGTTGCTCACGTACTGTGACCATACCCGTCTCCTAATTTTAAAAACATCATTTCTTTAATCGTTTATTTGATTTTCTTTTTCGAACAATGCGATTGATTCAACATGTCCAGTATGTGTAAACATATCCATCACGCCCGCTTGGGTGAGACGATAGCCCTGTTGTACCAAGAGTCCTGCATCTCTGGCGAGTGTCGCAGGATTACATGACACATAAACGATTCTTTTAGCTCCAAACTGAGGGATATAATGCATGACTTCTTCTGCCCCGGCACGTGGCGGGTCGATTAATAATGCATCAAAACCTTGATTTGCCCAAGTGTGGTGCGAGAAATCTTTGGTTAAATCTTGTGAATAGAACGATATTTGTGCAATACCATTGTTTTTGGCATTTTCCGCACCACGTCGAACCATTTCATCACTTCCCTCGACCGCAATCACCTGACCCGACGCACCAACACAGCGCGCCAGCGGCAAAGAAAAGTTTCCTAATCCACAAAACAGATCCAGAACCCGTTCACCCTGTTGTAGCTGAAGCAAATCACATGCCAATCGTACCATTTGCGGATTGATGCTTGAATTTACCTGAGTAAAGTCCAGAGGATTAAAGCCGAATTTCACATCAAAGTCATCAAGACCATAGTGCAAGCGCGCCGCGGCATCTGGAGCATCAATTCGCGAGAGTGTATCTTTGCCGGCAGGCTGCACATACAGTTGCCAGCCTTTCTGTAACGTAAATTCGCGCAATTGGTTGACATCAGCCACTGATAATTTTGCAGTTTCACGCACCAGTAAGGCAATATCCTGATCCCCCATGGCCAATTCTATATGACCAATGTCAGCCTTGCCATTGAGACTTTGCAGCAATTGTTTAAGGCTTGTAAGCGATCCAAATTCACGATCCAGAATCATGCAGCGATCAATCGAGGTTAATTTATTGCTTTGATTCTCACGAAAACCCACCACCAATGTGTCTTTAGCCGGCAGATAACGCACTCCGATCCGGGCTTTACGGCGATAATCTTCACGCTCGGAACGTAGCGGTGCAAGCCACTGCACAGGCTGGATGCCAGCAAAATGCTGTAAATGCGATTTCAGCACATTCTGTTTTAGTTCAATCTGTGCATCGGCTGCGATATGCTGCATATTACAGCCGCCACAGACCCCAAAATGTGCACAGATCGGCTTGACGCGAATTTCGGAAGCTTCGCTGAGTAATTCAAGACTGTCAGCTTCTTCCAGTTTTTTAACTTCACGGGTAATGCGAGCACGCACGGTTTCACCGGGCAAGGCATAACGGATAAAGACTTTCTTGCCGTGTTTATGCGGTGGATGATCCGGGTGTGAACCATAATGAGCGATGCCACGTCCCTCATGCGAAAGTGACTCAACCTGAAAAATGTACTCGGGTTGCTGGGTAGGACGTGTGTGTGCTCGATGCTTCATGAAAACCTAGGATGTGGGAGTTGGAAAATCAAAACGGGTAAAGTCAGTTCTTTGTGACGTTTCACGCCAAACCGATAAAAAGTCCGCATGCTGCGGTTGGGTATGCAAATATTGAATCGTACTGTGCAGCAAATGCTGATAATCCGGCAATAACAGCTGTCCTTTTAACAACAGCCAGCGGATATAGACCAGCCAGGTATTCAGCACATCGCCTTCACAATAAGAGGTCAGTTCGGTCCATTGCTGATTGCGGACATATTCAGGAACCCGATAGGCCCCGTCACCGCGTTTACCCGGATAACCCAGCAAATGTGCAACATCGTCCAGCTTCTGGAAATGACGCGCATGGAACATGGCCATCACATCCATTAAGTCGACATGACGATGATGGTAACGATTCTGGTAGTTATTATAACGCTTTTGCGTGTCAATTTCGCCCTGATCGAATAGACTCGGTGCAGAGAGTCCATGATACATGGCACGGTATAAAATCACCGGTAAATCAAACTGTGAACCATTCCAGCTGACCAGCGTCGGATGACGCTTATCAAAAATCGATAAGAATTTTCTTAAAATTTCCGCTTCAGAATGCTGTTCCCGGCTAAAAGAAAACAGCTTCATGCCCTGCTCATCGATCCATAAACCGGAAATACAGACAATTTCATGCAAGGGCGGACGCTGAAAATCAGAGCCTGAATCCTGACGGCGCAGTTTGGTCAGGGCCTGATCTAGATCTGCTTCAGGCAGGTCCAGACCAAATAAATGTGCGCCTGATTTGAGATCGGTTTGGGTTTCAATATCGAAAGTTAAAACAGGCAGGCGCATAACACAGTGCTCAAATAATTATTCAGAATCTTGCACAGAGAATAACCCTGTAGACAAGTAACGGTCACCACGGTCACAAATAATACACACAATGACGGCATCCGGATGTTCTTCCGCCAATTTGATGGAAGCCCACACCGCACCACCAGACGAAGTACCAGCACTGATGCCTTCTTTCTGCGCCAGCTTGCGCATGGTTTTTTCAGCTTCAATTTGTGGAATATCAATAATACGATCGACTCGGCTGCGGTCGAAAATGGTTGGCAGATATTCTTCTGGCCAGCGACGGATTCCGGCAATGCTTGAACCATCAGATGGCTGTAAACCGACGATCTGAATATCAGGATTCATTTCTTTCAGGTATTTCGACACACCCATGATGGTGCCGGTGGTACCCATAGAACTGACAAAATGGGTAATTTTGCCACCGGTTTGCTGCCAGATTTCTGGACCCGTGGTCAGGTAATGCGCTTCAACATTGTCCGGATTTCCGAACTGATTCAGCACCAGACCCACGCCATCATTTTGCATTTGAGCAGCAAGATCACGTGCACCTTCCATGCCCTGCTCTTTGGTTACTTCAATCAGCTCGGCACCATAAGCACGCATCGCATCCTTACGTTCCTGACTCATATTGTTCGGCATGATCAGCGTCATCTTATAGCCACGCATTGCTGCGACCATCGCCAATGCAATCCCCGTATTTCCGCTCGTTGCCTCAATCAGGGTGTCACCCGGTTTGATCTGCCCACGCTTCTCGGCCTGCATGATCATATTATAGGCCGGACGGTCTTTGACCGAACCTGCCGGGTTATTGCCTTCGAGTTTCGCGAGTACTGTAGCTTGAGTGTGACTTGCCAGACGCTGTAAACGCACCAGCGGCGTTTTGCCTACATAATGGTCTAACAAAAATTCATCTGCTTGAAAATCAGGGGTGGTATTACTCATTATTTGCACCTATATCGAGGTGCGGCTATTGTATGAAAAAATGCTTTTCCCTGCACCCATTTAGCAAGGCTTTTTCAGAAAACTCACTAAAAATCACACACTATCAAGCCATAAACTACATTTCCCGATAATTTAGCCAGGTGAAGCAGCTCGCTAATGAAGATGAAAATACTATTTCAGTCTGGCACTTTTACAGATTGAAATTTCGTGCGTCTTAGTCTTGCTGTACCTGAGCAAAATTAACTGAAATCTCTTGTATTTCTAACTACTAATCCAAAGCTTTATAAAAATAGTGCTTAAATTTTAACTGTCGATTTAAAGCATGCTAATATGCCAGGCATAAAGAAAATACTGCTTAAATCATGTCAACGATCAACAAAAAGCTGTTTAAACGCCTACACTTAAATCATGCCTATGGACAGCTGATTGCGCTGATTTTTGTGCCGATTACCATTTTGGCCTGTGTCGGCGCCATGCTGGTGTTGACTGAAACCTCGAATGCCGCACGTGCCCAGCAGAAGCAGATGGCCATTGCGATTCTGACCCGCTTTCAAGGTACTTCAGAATATGCACTGGATATCTTGAATCTGTATCCCTGGCAATATGACCAAGCCCACAACGCCATGCAGAACATGCTCAATGAAAAGCATCTGGTTCGAGCAGCGGTTCTAGACGAAAATGGCAAGAACCGTTTGGGCATCGGTTTTCAGGAACAGGCACCTTGGCCAGAATTTGAGAAAAGCGGCAATTTTGTTGGTCCGATTCTGCATCAAGATAATCATATCTATGCCATTAAAGTGAATGAAAACACTTTTTCTACCGGCTGGCTGGCAATTGAGCTAGATAATCAGCCGCTAGCAATTGCACGTTATCGGGTCTTGATCGTCTTGATTGCGACCGGATTACTGACCTTATTATTGTTATTACTTTGCTTGAATTTCTACTCACGGCGCTGGATCGCCCCGATGTATGAGATTCGCATGCAGTTGCAACGCCTGAATGCCGATACCCTCGGCCAGCATATGGTGATTAACAGCACCGGAGAGCTGCGTTTACTGCAACGTGATATTGCCAATGTAGTGAAACGTCTGCATTTCAGCTTTCTGGAACTGCGTGAACATACCGAACAGACCGAAGATGATTTGCGCCGTACCCTCGACACTTTAGAAGTCCAGAATATTACCTATCGTCAGGCACGCGACCAGGCGATCTCGGCTAACCAGGCCAAGTCGGTGTTTCTGGCCAATATTTCCCATGAATTGCGTACCCCACTGAACAGTATTGATGGTTTTATTCATCTGTTGTTACGTCAAGGTAATCTCAGCAACGAGCAGAGCCTGTATTTGCAGACCATTCGTAAGTCTTCGGCGCATTTGCTGGCACTGATCAATGATGTTCTGGATTTTTCCAAAATTGATGCTGGCAAACTGGAACTGGAAACTGCTCCTTTCGATCTGGAAGAAGCGATTTTTGATGTGATGGACATGCTGTCGCCTCTGGCAGCACAAAAACATATTGATATGGCTTTTTATTATGCGGACGGTGTACCAAAACACATTATTGGTGATGCGCTGCGTTTTAAACAGATTCTGACCAACCTGATTTCCAATGCGATCAAGTTCACTCCGGATGGCGAAATCATTGTCCGGGCACGCATGGAACACGATGGGATGGATCAGTGTGTCCTGCATTTTAGTGTGCAGGACAGCGGTATTGGCCTGAGTGGTACCGACCGTAAAAAACTATTTGAATCCTTCTCGCAGGGTGATACCTCGGTGACCCGTCAGTTTGGCGGTACTGGTCTTGGTCTGGCAATTTCCAAAGAGCTGGTCAGCCTGATGCATGGCCAGATTGGTTTTGAAGACAATCAGGAACGTGCCCCAACCGAAAAAGGTTCGACGTTCTGGTTTACTGCCCAGTTCCTGGTCGATGAAGATACTGTGATTGAGCATCCAGATTTTAGCGAGTTGACCGTGGTGTCTTATCTTGCACATCCGGCAACTGCGAATGTACTGCGGCATTATCTGGAAAATTATCAGGTTAAACATATTGAATGTGCATCAATTCTGGATCTGTTTAGCCGTCTGAATCATTTACAGAATAGCGAAAATACCTGGCTGATCGTCGATCATAGTGGTGACAGTGAAGTCTTGTTACGCGAAATCCGTTCACGTTACCAGGGTCATCTGGCTGTCTATGGTTATCAGATGCAACTGGATCCAAGCATGCTCAACGACCATCGTGCCCGTGCCCTGCATCAGCCACTCAGCCGCAGCGCGCTGATTCAGTTACTCGGCAATCAGCCGGTCTTCGGTCAGGAACAGCATGAAGAATTTAATGGTCAAGGCCTGCATATTCTGGCCGTGGATGATCATTTGCCGAACCTGATTGTTCTGGAAGCTTTGCTGGGCGAACTGAATGTCACCACGACCAAAGCCCTCAGCGGGCAGGAAGCGATCGATATTATTCAGCGCCGTTATGAACAGGAACAGCCGGCGTTTGATCTGGTCTTTATGGACATTCAGATGCCAGTCATGTCGGGGATCGATACCACCCGTGCCATTCGCTCGTTGGAATCGACTTTTGAAAATCATAGCCGCCTGCCGATTATTGCCCTGACAGCGCATGCGCTTTCTGATGAAAAACATAAACTGCTTCAAAACGGCATGGATGATTATGTCACCAAGCCGATCCAGATTGAGCAGATTATCCAAATTTTGACGCACTGGACCACCGAGCATTTTAAACGGATTCCGGTACTGGAACGTGCCAATGTGATTGATGCACTGGATCCAAATATTCTGGACTGGCAGCAAAGCCTGCAACTGGCAGCCAATAAGGAAGACCTGGCGGTGGACCTGTTACGCATGCTGGTGGACAGCTTTGCGGATGAACTCGATGAAATGCAGCAACTGATTGAACTGGAAGATTTTCCACAACTTGAACATGTGCTGCATCGTCTATATGGCGCGACCCGCTATGTCGGCGCACCGACTTTGCAGAAAGTCACGGGTGGCTTTGAACAGTTCGTTTCAACCTTGCGTAAAGAACGCCGTAAAGCCGATGAAAGCTTTGTCCAGGACGTGCTGAAATATTTTGATGAACTCAAAGCCGTGGTTGAACAGGTTGAACAGGCTGCCCAGCAAATTTTGAAGCAACATTTAAATTAAAGCTTTGAAGCTGCTCAGTCCTTAACTTACTCAAGTGTGACTGGGCTGTCATGCAAGCCCAAAGGCTGCATGCTATGCTCAAGCCAGGAAAAATAAGGAAGAATGCCATGTCACTCGTGCGCTTGGAAAAAAATAACGGCATTGCCACTGTCACACTGAATCGTCCGGATAAACGCAATGCCATGAGCTTTGCCCTGCTGCGCGAACTGGTCGCGACTGCACAAAAAATCAAAAAAGATAAAAGCATCCGTTGTGTGATTTTAACGGGTGAAGCTCAAGTCTTTAGTGCCGGTATTGATCTGGCCGATTTAAATAATCCTAAAAATCGTGCTTATGCTGCCTGGGAGCTGATTCGTCCGGGTCAAAGCCTGTTTCAAAAAGCATTTCTGGTCTGGCAGGAATTGCCAGTCCCGGTGATTGCCGCAATGGAGGGCTTCTGTTTTGGTGCCGGGATGCAGCTTGCTCTGGCCGCAGATATACGTATTGCCCATCCTGACACCAAAATGTCGATTATGGAAACCCGTTGGGGACTGGTGCCAGACATGGGACTCAGCCGTTCACTGAAAGGCCTGATTGGGATTGATCTGGCCAAAGAACTGACCTTAACTGCCCGGATTTTTGATGGTGAATATGCCAAAGAAATCGGTCTGATCACCCATGTCGATGAACAGCCCTTGGCAAGAGCACAAGCCTTGGCTGAAGAAATGCTGCAACGTTCTCCAGATGCGCTGATGGCCTCTAAATTTGTACTGGATGCCATGCAGCATCGTCCGAACAAATCCCTGCGTATGGAAAAAATCTGGCAATTGAAATTGCTGCTGGGTAAAAATAGCCAGCTAGCCCGTAAAAAAGACAAGAACCCAGAGGTTCAGTTTGTACCGCGCCAATATAAATAAGTCGAGTTTGAGTCAAAGCAAGGAATAAGAGAAAGTATGCAGTTGAATCGCGATACTAAAATTGCCTTTTTAGGTATGGGGCTGATGGGCACTCGTATGGCCACACGTCTGCTTCAGGCAGGTTTTCAGGTAGCGGTCTGGAATCGCACACCAGCAGCCTGTGAGCCCTTGCTGGATCAGGGCGCGACTGCGCTGTCTTTAGACCAGATTGCCAATTATCCGGTGATTCTCAGCTGCTTGGCAGATGATCATGCAGTGCAATCTGTTTTTGCTCAGATCGAACCGTATTTGGTTGCAGAGCAAGTGATTGTGGATTTCTCCAGCCTTTCAGTACAGCAAACCCAAACACTTGCAGCACAAGCACAGGCCAAGAAAGTAACCTGGATTGACTCTCCGGTTTCAGGTGGTACCGCCGGGGCTGAACAAGGCAGTCTGGTGATTTTTGCTGGTGGTGATGCCACGACGATTGAAAATCTTAATCCGATCTATGCAGTACTTTCACAGCGCGTGACCCGCATGGGTGATACCGGCACCGGTCAGGCGACTAAAATCTGTAATCAGCTGATTGTTGCGGCCAATAGTACCCTGATTGCAGAAGCCGTAGCTCTGGCTGGCCTTGCTGGAGTGGATGCACGTTTACTGGCACCAGCGCTGGCAGGTGGTTTTGCCGACTCCAAGCCTTTTCAGATTCTGGCACCGCGTATGGCCACGCAAACTTTTGAACCGGTGCAATGGAAAGTACAGACCTTGTCCAAAGATTTGAATAATGCCGTGCAACTGGCCCAAAGCTTTGATCTGGATGTTCCGGTCGCAACTCAAGCTTTAACGCAGTTACATGCTCATCAAGCTCAAGGCTTTGCCGAAGCAGATCTGGCCACTGTAATCCAGCAGCTGAAACACTCATAACGCTTGATTTATACAGCCCTGAATATTGAAGAGAAAGACATGATTAAACTTGCTGTCAACCTGTCGATGATTTTTACCGAAGTGCCGCTTATCGAACGCTTCGCGCTGGCTCGTGCGCAGGGCTTTAATCATGTGGAAATCCAGTTTCCTTATGAGCTCACGATTGGCCAGATTCAAAACCAGCTCAGCACCCATCAGCTGAACTTGTGCCTGATTAATGTGCCAGCGGGCGATTTAATGCAGGGCGGTCATGGTCTGGCCGGCATTCCAGGACAGGAAATCGAGTTTCGTCATGCTGTTGAGCAGGCCATCCAGTATGCCACGGCGTTGAATGTACCGCGGGTCAATATTCTGGCAGGAAAACAGCCCCTGGATTGTGACCTGTTGCCCTGCCTGAACACGCTGGCAAGTAACCTGAAAATGGCCTGTTCAATGCTGCTTGAGCATCAAATTGAACCAGTCTTTGAAATGATCAATGGCACCGATATGCCACGTTTTTTGATTCAAAATATTGCTCAGGCACAGGAAATGCTGGAAGCCGTGCATCATCCGGCCTTAAAAATGCAGTATGACTGTTACCACATGGCAATGATGGGCGAAGATGTCCTGGAAACTTTGCAAGAAAATATTGCCTCGATTGGTCATATCCAATTTGCGGATTGTCCGGGACGGCATCAACCCAATACGGGCTCTATTCAATATCATGATATATTTCAGTGGTTAAAACATAGTCAATATCAAGGTTATGTCGCTGCCGAGTATAAACCCAGCGGACATTCCAATGATTCCTTTGGCTGGAAAGCCGAGTTCTTTCCGGAGCATGACTGAGTGGACTGCGGCTTCATTTGAAATTCAGGACTAAAACCGCTATATTAGAGCATGCATAATTGTTAGGAAATTACACTCCCCATGAATTTAGAACCATCGCCCAGCGCTTCTAATTCTCACGATCTTACTATGAATTCAAATTCTCAAGCTGTACAGGACTGCTTAAAAGTCGTACATGCTGCACTTGAAGATGTAAAAGCAAAAGAAATTGTTGAGCTTGATGTCAGCGGTATCAGTAATGTGGCTGATGCTATGGTCATTGCAAGCGGTACATCGACACGTCATATCAAATCATTGGCCAATAACGTTGCTGAAGAAGCACGTAAAGCTGGCTTTCGCCCTCTTGGTATTGAAGGCGAACGTGATGCTGAATGGATCCTCATCGACCTTGGTTATGTTGTGGTTCATTGTATGCTTCCAACAGCGCGTAAATTCTATGACCTAGAAAGCTTATGGCGCAATCCTACAGATACTGACTCTGTAGCGTAAAAACCGAATATTCAAAAAAGCGACCTGTTGAGGTCGCTTTTTTATTGCCTACTCTTCGGCTTTTATAATCATGATGACAACTCAATCTGTTAGCTATTTTTCTTTAATTTTCATCTTGTCTTATGCACCGATTTGATTGGTATTTTAAGATCAATTTATCATAAACATAGACGTTCGATGACCACTCAATAATCCTTTTTCCAAGATATAAAATAAAAAATCCCCCTTTGTTAAAGGGGGACTTAGGAGATTCTAATGATTTAAATGATTAGTGACCCGTACCATTAATGGCTTTGGTCATATCTTCCACCACTTTCTTGGCATCACCGAAGATCATCATGGTCTTGTCATTATAGAACAAGTCATTGTCCAGACCCGCATAACCGGTCGCCATAGAACGCTTGATCACCATGATGGTACGTGCCTTATGGGCTTCCAGAATCGGCATACCATAAATTGGTGAGGTTGGATCATCTTTCGCCGCAGGGTTCACAACGTCGTTGGCACCAATCACCAGCACCACATCTGTCGCCGGGAAGTCCGAGTTGATCTCATCCATTTCCAGGATGTCTTCATACGGTACGTCCGCTTCAGCAAGCAACACGTTCATATGACCCGGCATACGACCTGCCACCGGGTGAATCGCGAAACGAACCGTTACGCCCTGCTCTTTCAGCAAGTTAGCCAATTCTTTTACCGCATTCTGTGCACGGCCTTGCGCCATACCATAACCTGGCACAATCACTACGCTGTCTGCATTTGACATCAGGAAGCCTGCGTCATCTGCCGAACCTGAACGGTGATTACGTTGAACCTGTTCACCTGCTCCTGCTGTCGGCGCAGCTGCACCGCCCATCGCACCACCAAACAAAACGTTGATGATGGAACGGTTCATCGCTTTACACATGATGTAAGACAGAATCGCACCTGAAGAACCCACCAGTGAGCCTGCAACAATCAGCATGTTGTTTTCTAGAGTAAATCCAATCCCCGCTGCTGCCCAGCCTGAGAATGAGTTGAGTAGGGATACTACTACTGGCATGTCACCGCCACCAACTGGCGCAATCCACACCCAGCCAAATGCCAGCGCAAGACCAGTCATTGCCCAGAACGAGGTCATATTACCCGTCAGGAAGAAGTGAACACCAAAACCTAACATTGCAATAAAGATGATCGCCTGAACCGGTTTCACCCATGCACCTGAAATGGTTTTTGCCCATTTCTTTGCAGCCAGTTTGCCGTAAGCAAAGACTGATGCAGTGAAGGTAATCGCGCCTACGAAACAGCCCACAAACAGTTCAAATAAATGAACACGGCTCATTTCATGGAAATTGACACCATTGGCAGCCAATAGATCTGGACCAAGTTCGATCAGTTTGTTGTTGTGAATAATGGCAGCGACAGCAATCAGGACCGCAGCCAGACCCACCAATGAGTGCATCAACGCTACAGTTTCAGGCATCTGGGTCATTGGAACTGTACGTGCACGGGCAATACCCACGATTGCACCCAGCACCATTGCGCCAATGATCATCCAGACCACTGGATTCTCAGCCACAAAGAAGGTGGTCACGACCGCAATGGCCATCGCGATCATTCCGTAACGGTTACCAGCAATCGCAGTTTTAGGACCTGATAAACCACGTAGCGTCAGGATAAAAAGAACGGCACCAATCAGGTAGAACCAATCCGCATATTCTCGAATCATTTCCATGGATTAACCCTCTTTTTTCTTTTGCTTAGGTTTAAACATTTCCAGCATACGTGCAGTCACGGCAAAGCCACCGAAAATATTAATACTGGCCAGGAATACCGCAATTGCACCAAGCACGCTCACCACGTTAATGGTCTGGAAATCCACACTACCTTCAACGCCGATCACCGGCAGGCCAACGGTCTGAATCATTGCACCGACAATAATGATCGATGACAAAGCATTGGTCACCGCCATCAACGGCGTATGTAATGCTGGTGTTACCCCCCACACCACGTAGTAACCTACGAAAATGGCAAGGACAAAAATCGTAATTGTTTCAACCATGAGTCTTCTCCTTAACCACGTTTCAGCAGCACTTGGCCGCCATGAGTGACAAGTAGGGCTTTTTGAATTTCTTCTTCTGGATTCAGGACAAAATTCTTATCCGCATCAAATAGTGTTTCAACGAAGTTAAATACGTTACGAGCGTATAAAGCAGAGGCTTCAGTTGATACAGTCGACGGAATATTTGGAATGCCGAGAATTTTGACGCCATTGTCGGTATGGACTGTTTCACCGCATTTCGAACCTTCGACGTTGCCGCCAGATTCTACTGCCATGTCCAGAATCACTGAACCCGGTTTCATTTTCGCAACTGTTTCAGCACGGATTAAACGCGGTGCATCACGACCCGGTAAAAGCGCTGTGGTAATCACGATGTCAGCATTTGATACCGCTTTATCAACAATTGCAGCCTGATCGCGGATGTATTCTTCACCCGGCATCCAGCCATAACCATTTTTGGCAGCATCAGCCGCTTTTTGCTGCTCTTCAGCAGACATCGGTACGTCTAGCCATTTACCACCTAAAGATTCAACCTGATCTTTGGCAGTTGGACGCAAGTCCGTGGCTTCAACGATGGCACCTAAACGTTTTGCTGTTGCAATCGCTTGCAGACCCGCTACACCGACCCCCATGATCACCACACGAGCCGGTTTAACCGTACCCGCAGCAGTCATCAGCATCGGGAACATGCGCTGGTATTCAGCCGCAGCCAAAAGCACCGACTTGTAACCTGCAAGGTTGGCTTGAGAAGACAAGACATCCATGTTCTGCGCACGAGACAAGGTTCGTGGCAAAAGTTCCAATGCAAATGCAGACACGTTTTGTGCCGCGAATTGGTCAAGCTCAGTATTACGGTAAGGATCAAACATTGCCACGATAGTGGTGTTCGGGTTGAGTTTTTGAATTTCCTCACCTTTCGGTGCACGAACTTTTAAAATCAACTGACTGCCGGTATAGGCATCATCCGTAATTTTGGCACCAACTTGTTCATAGGCACTATCGATATAGGCAGCTTTAACCCCTGCACCACGTTCGATAATCACGCTATGTCCTGCGCTGATCAATTTCTTTACTGTCTCTGGCGTCGCAGCGACGCGATTTTCACCGACAACAGTTTCGGCTGGAATTCCGATCTGCATGAGCGTTCCTCAAGCTAATTTTTCTTAAGTAAACATCGTGTAAACGATGCTTCCCCTCAGGATGTGTTCTTGTTGAATTTTTGGATTCTAATCAAACTGTTTGAAATTACCACCTACTATTTATTTAATAAATACCTATATTTTGAACTGATGATTCATAAAAATGATGCTGCAATAGCACATTTATTTAATTCTCTAGCTATTCATATTCGATGCTTTTATAAACGATATTCATTCCGCTGAATGAAATATTCAGATTTTGCTGGTGTAAATAAGCTCAGATTTCTGATTTATTTTGTTACATTGATGATTCTGACAATAATTGCTGTATTTCTTGATTCAGAAGCAGACTTTCAATTTCTCTAGTCCCTATAGATAGCGGCATTTTAGCTGCGCCGTTTTTTTAGTTTTGACTTTTTTGACAGATTTAGCACTCAAGCAAGAGCACTGTTTTTAGATGTTAAAATCGTATTTTATGAAATGATAGAATTTGTTTTGAGCAGATCTTTATCAGACAGAATTGATAGATCTGACAAAAAATGATCGCTAAAATTTTATAAGACTCAGGTTTCACACAGTCAGATAAAGGGTAGAAAAAAACCTTGTGTACTATTTATTATATTAATGTACTGAACTTGATTAAAAATGGGAAATCCCATTTTTGCACCAAATTTGCGCAAAAAAAATAGAGTAAATATTCCACTTTTTGACCTCAGTGATCCTTTTTTATTGTTTCTACCTCGAGCTGCGCTTTAATGAAGCAATCCCATCATCAAAAGATAAAAAATTCTGCAAACATTCACTCATATTTTTTATTTAAAATTGCACTTCTTTCTTTAAGCTGCCTGAGTTCTGACAATTTTCAATACTGGCAATATTTCTCTACTTTTAAAGCGGGAACTTCTGGCCTATAGTGCCCTCAATTTAAACATTATTCTCACTTCTCATTTAAATTCTTCCGGTCTGAATACAAGGTTAGCCCTATGCACACGCCTCTCGATATTAGTCAAAATAAGCCCTTATTATGGCTGATGGCGATTGCATGCGGTTTATGTGCTGGTGCGAACTATTATTGCCAACCACTGATTTCATCGATTCAGCAGTATTATCAGGTACCTGAATCACAAGTGGCACTTACTGTCACTTTTGCTCAAATCTCTTATGCCCTGGGCCTGCTGTTTATTGTGCCTTTAGGGGACATGCTGAATAAAACCAAACTGATCCCTTTCCTCATGTTGGGTGCAGCAGCAGGTTTATTTATTTGTGCCAGTGCGGTAAATCTGCCAATGCTCTGGGTCGGCACTATCATTGCCGGACTGTTTTCCGTGGCTGCACAGATTCTGATTCCCTTAGCCACCATGGCGGTCAAACCGGAAAAAACCGGAGAAGTGGTGGGCTTCCTGATGAGCGGATTACTGGTCGGTATTCTGCTCTCGACCAGTATTGCCGGATTACTTTCCGACCTGTTTCACTGGAAAATGATTTATATCGTCAGTGGCATAAGTATGCTGGCTTTAAGTTTTTATTTGAAAGGAAAACTACCGAGCCTGCCACGTCTGAGAATCAGCTATACAGCGATTTTTAAATCTATGGGGATATTACTCAAGCAGGAACCACGTCTGGTATTGCGTTCACTGACAGGTGCGTGTGCTTTTGCTGCCATGAGTATGTTGTTCTCCACCATCGCTCTACTGCTAACGCAGGAACCTTTTCAGCTTTCTGATGTCATGGTCGGACTGGTCACGCTGGTCGGTGTATTTGGCGCACTTTCCACGCAGTTCATTGGCAAATGGGCCGATCGTGGCCATATCAAAACACTGAGCTGGATCGGCTGTTCTATCCTGGTGGGGAGCTGGCTGTTTTTATATTTTGGTGCAGTGTCTTTGCTGAGTTATATTTTGGGTTATGGGCTGATAAATCTTGGACTCGCGATTACGCACAGCTGTAACCAGAACGTAATTTTCCGCCTGCGCCCGGATGCCAAATCACGGGTCAATTCACTCTATATGACCTTGTATTTTATTGGTGGTGCATGTGGTTCAGCCTTAGGGGTTTATGCCTGGCATCACGGTGGCTGGAGCATGACCTGTCTGGCAGGACTTGGGCTAGCTTTGTGTGCTACCTTATTCGCCCTGCTGGATCAATGGTATCAGGCCAGAACAACCGCATAAGTATTTTACCTCTATTTAGCTGACTTGCGCCGCCGGATAATAAGGCTTATTCAGATCAAGAGTTTGTGAATTTTCCAATAAAATACAGATAAAAACCGGCAATAAGGCTGCCAGAATCCGGCAGCTTTCCTCTAATGATTTATAATTCAGCGAGCTGTGATACGTGGCGCCACCCTGCATTATCTGATGGTGCAAGGTAGATAAACGCTGAAATATTCCAGCTAAAATTTCAACAGAATTTCGTTCTTTTAAAGCATTCTCTATATTCTGTTTCTGGGTTTCCAGGTCAGCCTGACAGCGTTCCAGACTAATTTTCTGGTGACGATAATCCCAAAAGCTTTGTTCCACATAGGGATTGGCCAAGAGTGAGCAGATCGGCTGGTTGTATTTGTCCCAGAGAATATGATTAATTTTCTGATCCAGATCCTTTTGGCAGAGCATTTCCAGAAACTGATGCAGCTTGTTCTGATCTTGAACCAGATCACTCTGATCTGCATAAATCGCCTGAAAGCTGATCCACAGGCTGATAAACTTAAAATCCAGATCCTGATCCAGGTCTAGCGATTTTTTAAACCAGCCTAAGCCCCGATGAATTCTTAGATTAAAATGTGCCGAATTTTGTGCTTTATGGCTTTTATAAATTTCCTCCAATAACAACATGATTATTCTCCTTATTTCTAGCATTTTTATCTTCATCTTTCTCCTATCAAAATATACCATTCCAACCTGACTGGGAATTCCAATTTTATTTCTTGTTTCATTCCTTGGATTTACAGGGCTAGCTTAAGTTCGCCGAGTGGTTTTTCTGATTTTATGCTAGTATTACGCCCTCTTTTTGCGACGTCAGCCGATCCGGTTTTAGCCAAAAACCAATAGCTGAGTGATCGCATGAATTGCTTCTTCTTTCTTCCATTTCGTTAAGGCGTAATTTTGAATGACTGATCTGACCACCATTGAAAATAAACTTCAACCACGAATCAGTGTTGCGCCGATGATGGACTGGACCACCAAAGACTATCGTTTCTTTGCGCGTCTGTTTAACCCGAATGTGATTATGTACACCGAAATGGTCACCACGGGTGCAATCATTTACGGTGATGCCAAACGTCATTTGGACTTTAATACAGAAGAACAGCCAATCGTGTTGCAACTCGGCGGCTCGAATCCAAAAGATCTCGCCACTTGTACCAAGATGGCACAGGACTGGGGCTATAACGAAGTCAATTTAAATGTAGGTTGCCCAAGTGACCGGGTACAGAATAATAAAATTGGTGCCTGTCTGATGGCGGAGCCTGATCTAGTCGCAGAATGTATTGCTGAAATGCGTCACGCGGTGGAGATTCCAGTGACCGTAAAACACCGGATCGGAATTGATGATATGCACTCTTATGAAGAGATGCTGCATTTTGTCGACACCGTGGCCAAAACCGGCTGTAATAACTTTATCGTGCATGCACGGATTGCCTTATTAAAAGGTCTATCACCTAAAGAAAACCGCGATGTGCCACCCCTACGTTATGAAGATGTCTACCGTTTAAAACAGGATCGTCCTGATCTGCTCATTGAGATCAACGGTGGGATTAAAACCTATGCCGAAACCCTGGAACATCTCAAATATGTGGATGGCGTGATGATTGGCCGCGAAGCCTATCATAATCCTTACTTACTGGCTGAACTGGGCCAACTGTGGAATCTGGATGCACCAGACCGTTTTGACATTATGCAACAGATGCTGCCTTATATTGCGCAGCGCATGGCCGAAGGTGCACCTTTATCCATTATTACCCGTCATATTCTGGGACTGTTCCAGAACTTGCCGGGTGCACGCAAATGGCGTCAGGCTTTAAGCGGTGGTAATGCTAAAACCTTGAAAGATGTAGAAACTGCACTCTTTAATATTCAGGAAGCCATGCAGCGTACCGAAGATTATGTACGTGAACATCAACAAGTTGAATCCTAAACACAAAAAGCACCGATCATCGGTGCTTTTTTATAGCGATTGCGCATGAGTTATTGCGTATACGCCGTGATATTACCGACCGGAATCGGCTCTTCCTGATAAGAAACATCTTGTAATGCAGGTTCAGCCACTGGTGTGATTAGAGAGCCGGAGACATTCTGGTTTGGTTCATCTACAGGTTCCAGATCATCCAAGGCTGAGGCCAGTTGCTGTAATTCTCGATCCAGTTGCTGACGATATTTTTCAATTTCAATTTCATCAATAAAAGCAAAGGCATCATCTTCAATCGACCAACTATACCCGCCATCTACCTTAAAGACTTTTACATGAATGGGATATTCCTCACCCTGATAATTCAGATGAGAAATGGCCTGAAACTCATTCCCCTGACGCTGGACAATTTTGACCTTTTTCACGGTAAAACGATAGTGTTGATAATCTCGATTGGAATTAAATTCACGTTGCATCTGCGTTTGAATATTTCTGGCCAGTTCATCCATCGAGACAAAATAACTGCATCCAGCCAGACAGGCGACCATCCATAACATCATGATTTTTTTCATAGCGCCCCTCTTTTTTCTTTCCACTTCCTGCTTATAGTCGATATATGCAGTGTTTTTATCTTTGTTTATTCTGTGACCCATTTTATGCTTTTTTGCAAAAACAATAAACAAACAGCGCTTCGATTAAGACTAAATATTTATGGTTTATATAGTTTTTTTGAATTAATGATAAAAAATCAGCCATAAAAAAACCCTGATGGATTCAGGGCTTTTTCAATACAGATCGTTTTAAAAATCATCATCACTGGATGGATCACGATACAAGGCATCATGAATGGCTTCGATCAACTGCTGGGCAATCTCCTGCTTGGAGGCTTTTTCCAGATCACGTTTGTCCAACTGATAATGCTCGGCAAAGAATACTGTCATGGCATTTTCATCTGAAGCAAATCCGATATCTGCACGTGATACATCATTGCAGGCAATCATATCCAGCTTTTTCGCGACCAGCTTTCCGGCAGCATATTCTTCAATATTGCGGGTTTCTGCCGCAAAGCCGACCATAAATGGACGTTTTTCCTGCTGGGCAATGGTGGCAACAATATCCGGATTTTTCACCAAGGCTACATTCAGTTCATCACCAGCTTTCTTGATTTTATGCTCGGCTACTTCTGCCACACGATAATCGGCTACTGCAGCTGTCGCAATAAAGATATCGCAACCATTTTCCAGCATTTGTATGCTTTCATTCAGCATTTGCACGGCAGAAGAAACATTCTTACGTTTCACGCCATTTGGAGTGTCCAGACTGACCGGCCCTGCAATCAGGGTCACATTGGCTCCGGCTACATAACAGGCTGCAGCCAGTGCAAAGCCCATTTTCCCGGTACTGTGATTGGAAATATAACGCACCGGATCAATCGCTTCGCGGGTCGGGCCTGCGGTAATCGTGACTTGTTTACCCGCAAGCAGGCCAAATTTTTCCGCAATCGCACGTTGAGCTTTATGAAAATATTCAGTTACCTGATGCGCTAAATCTTCCGGCTCAGGCATCCGGCCCAAACCTACATCCCCACAAGCCTGTGAACCCGCGTCCGGCATGATCACATGCACACCGTCTTCGATCAGTGTCGCAAGATTACGCTGCGTTGCTTTGGCTGCCCACATTTGCTGGTTCATGGCAGGTGCTACCCAGACGGGTGCTTTTGTTGCCAGATATAAAGTACTTAAGAGATCATCAGCCAGACCTGCGGCAAACTTTGCCAAGGTGTCACAGCTGGCCGGTGCTACCAGCAACAGATCTGCCCAACGTGCCAGCTCGATGTGGCCCATGCCGGCTTCTGCTTCAGTATCCAGCAATTCGGTATGTACAGGATTGCCCGATAAGGCTTGAAAGGTTAAAGGTGTAATAAAAGCCTGTGCACCGTGAGTCATGACGACCCGCACATCAAATCCGGCATCTTTCAGACGACGAACCAGAATTGCACTTTTATAGGCAGCAATACCGCCAGTAACGGCCAAAATGATATTTTTATGAGGAATTACACTTAGATCAAAGCTCACGAACAGATTACCTCGCTGTTGCAGTGGGGCTCACAATAGCATTAAATAATCGCATTCCCAAGAGATCGGCTTGCGGGAAAACTGATAATTCATAATAAATAAGTCTAATAACTATGCAATTTTCTATTAAAAACTGGCCGGAACAAGAACGGCCGCGAGAACGTTTAATTCAATACGGCGCAGAAAGTCTGTCTGATGCCGAGCTACTGGCCATTTTTCTACGCTCCGGTTCACAGCAGCATTCGGCAGTTGATCTGGCGCGTTTACTGATTCAGCATTTCGGTCATTTGACTGCACTACTGGATGCACCTTTACAGGAAGTCAGCCAGTTTCATGGCATGGGCATCAGTAAATATACTCAACTGATGGCCGTCAAGGAACTCGGACGGCGTTACATTGCCGAACACCTGAAACAGGATGCACTGGAACTCACCAATTCCAAACGGCTGAGAGATTATTTACGTTTTGAACTGCTCGGTGAAACTCAAGAAGTGTTTGCCGTGCTGTGTCTGGATGCCAGTTTAAGAAAAATTGCCTTTAAAAAACTGTTTTATGGGTCCATCAATGCATGTGATATTTCTATTAATCAATTGCTACGTTATGCGATTAGCCAGCAGGCGACCTCGATTGTCATTGCGCATAATCATCCGCTGGGTCGGCCCTCTCCATCCAAGGCCGACCTGGCATTGACCCGCCAGATTCAACAGGCTTGCCAGCTGGTGGATATCCATTTAATCGACCATTGCATCATTGCTTTGGAAGGCAGTTTTTCCTTTGCTGAGCAGCAACTCATCAAACCGGAAATGCAGTATTGAATAGCACTTGACAAAGCAGGCACAACTCCACAAGATCATGAAAAAAATTGTGATGATTCCAATAAATGATCGTACGTGACCAGCCGACTGTTTTTAAACTGCTGTTTTCCTGGCGGGGGACGATTTTACCTAAAGTTTTACCACCTTTAGGCGTGGTGATGCTGATGTCAGCTATCATTGGTGGCTTATCACATATTGGCTATTTTCATTTTCCAGAATTACCCCTGGTCGGATTTACCCTGATTGGAGTCGTGCTGTCGATCTTTCTCGGATTTAAGAACTCGGCCTGTTATGATCGCTGGTGGGAAGCGCGCAAACTTTGGGGTATTTTGATTGCCAATTCACGTCATTTTGACCGTGATTGCAGGATGCTGTCCCAAGGTCGCCGTGAGCGTGTGATTCAGCATGTGATTGTCTTTGCCAATGTACTCCGCGATCGCCTACGCCATCAAACAGCCAATCCGACTGAACTGGTTGAAACCAGCGGCATGAGCCAGCAGGCGGTGACCCAACTCTATCAGCAGGCTAATGCGCCGCAATATACCTTAAGCCTGATTCAATGGGAGTTAATGCAGGCGCTCAAAGAAGGTGAAATTTCCGATATCATCTATATGCAGATGAATAATCATGTAGCAGAACTAAGTATTGTCCAGACTGGTTGTGACCGGATTGCGACGACGCCTTTGCCTTTTGCCTATTCGGTCTTGCTGAATCGTACCGTCTATTTTTTCTGTTTTATTTTGCCTTTTAGTTTAGGTTCAACGCTTGGTCTGTTTACGCCTTTGCTGGTCGGCATTTTGGCCTATACCTTTTTGGGATTAGATGCTCTAAGTTCGGAAATTGAAGAGCCTTTTGGTACTCAGAGTAATGACTTGCCGCTGGACTCGATGGTACGTACGATTGAAATTGAACTGTTAGGGACTTTAGGTAAACCGACGCCACCACCGATTCAGGCTCAAGATCATAATTTGCTTTAATTTATAATTCTCTCCTCGCCCTTTGTTATTAGTAGCGAAGGGAAAATCTTCTCTCAAATAAAAAAGATCGAGGTAAAGGAATGACTAAACAAAACTCTCCCAAATTCCGACCTGTCCCGGTTTAAGGCTCGGGACATTGCCCAGTTTAATCCAGGGCATATGATCGCCATGAAAATCACTGCCAATCGAAACTTTAAGATCATATTCAGCAATCATTCGATCCACCATCTGCCGGGTGGAACTTGGTTCAATCGCCGGTGGCAGCTCGACGGCATCTCCACCAAACTTGGCAAAGATCTCAATCAGGTAGCGGATATTGGTCGCAGATAAATCATATTTAGTCGGATGTGCCAGCACGGCGAATCCGCCACTTTCATGAATCACCTGAATGGTGTCTTCAAGACTCAAGCCATCAAATTTGACATAGGCTTTCTTGCCTTCCTTGATGTATTTATCAAAAGCCTGTTGCGGACGCGTCACAATCCCCTTTTCTACCAGCGTTTTGGCAATATGGGTGCGTGTCACCCGATCAGGGATATTGTCGACTTTGGCCAGTACATCTGCATAAATATCCTCACCAATTAAAGGAGCCAGCAGATCACAAATCTGTTTAGAGCGTTCAGCCCGGATTTTCTTTTGCTGATTGAGGGCTTTTTGTAAAGGCTCAGGATTTTGCATATTTAGGGCGACGATATGCACGCCATAGTTTTTTTTGGTGGCAGGACGTGACCACTGGCTGGATATTTCCACCCCGGGAATGATCTTAATCTCATGATTTTTGGCAGCTTCTTCCGCCAATACCAAACCGTCCATGGTGTCATGATCCGTCAGGGCCAAAGTATGGACAAGTTTTTCCACAGCCGCTTCGACCAATTGCTGAGGACTGAAAGTTCCATCAGAAATATTACTATGTGTATGTAAATCTACGCCGTGCATCTCTATACTATGACATTTATTTGATCAGATTTAGATACTCTAACATGAAAGCACTTTTAGACTTTGTGCCACTCATTATTTTCTTTTATTTATATAAAACTGTAGATCCAAAAGACACTGACCATCAATTGCTGCAATTGATCGGTTCTGCGGGGGGTGTCGACAATAATAATATTCTTGTTGCAACCACAGGTCTGATTATTTCCATGTTGGTCGTCTATGGTGCGTTATTTGTCATACAAAAATTCCGTCTGGACAAGCAGCAATGGATTGTCTTGTTTATGACGGTGATTTTTGGTGGCATCACTCTGATCCTCAGCGATGATTTCTATATTCGTCTGAAAGCCGTGTTATTGAATCTGGTCTTTGCAGGTGTATTCTTCCTGTCCCCTTGGTTTAGCAAGGATAAAAAGCCTCTGATCCAGCGGTTATTTAGTCCAGTATTCAATCTAAGTGAAAAAGGCTGGTTCAAGCTGAACTATGCTTGGGTTGCCATGTTCGTACTGATGTCATTTCTGCATACCTTTTTCGCCTATTTGTGGATGGATGGAAAATATTGGGGCGAATTTACCGCATTCGGTGACATGATCGTGATGTTTTCCTTTATCATTATTCAGTTTATTGTATTGCGCAAATACTTTAAAACCGCTGAATAAGTCCAACCACAAACGATTGAGAGTCATCATGCCATTATTCGTCGTTAGCTGTACCGATCGGGAAGGTACAGTTGAAAAACGCCTCGCGATTCGTCCACAACATCTTGCACGTCTGGAACAGTTAAATGCTGAAGGCCGCCTGATTGTTGCAGGTGCCATGCCTAAAGATCCAGCCAATCCACAGGCCGGTTTTTATGGCAGTACCATTATTGTCGATTTTGACAGTCGTGAAGCGCTGGATACATGGCTACAGGATGAACCTTTCTTAAAAGAAGGTGTGTACGAACACATCGATATCAAACCATTCAATAAAGCATTCCCTCAAGGATAAGGTTCATGCGTGTTGTTACTGCCAGTATTATTGGCCTATGTTTTATGATTTCTCCCGTATGGGCAGTCGAAGTTGCGCCTGCTCCTATCATTCAGGGAAATCAGACAGCACAACCTCAAGGGACAGCGGCGACTGCCCAAACACAGTCTACGCCGAAACCTGCCATTATTCCTGTCGTAGCGTCTTCTGCCCAGTCGATGCCACCTGTCGAGAATAAGCCATTAACTGCAGAAGAAATCGCCAAGCTCAAAGCCCAGCAAGAGGCCAAGGTCAAAGCCTTGGTCAAAGATCAGGCCACCCGTTTGCAGCAACTGGAAAAAGCCAATCTGGAAGCACTATCGCAAAATCAGGAATTACAGCTCAAGAATGACAATCTAGGGGTTCAGGTACAAGTACTGCAAAGCGAACGCAGTGCGCAGATGTTCCTCTACGGCGCTGCAACCCTGGCTGTGGGGGTATTGCTCGGCTTCCTGATCGCGAGCTATGTTTATACCAAACGTCGCCGTCAATGGTAAGCTATAGCCCTTCCCGATATCTTTAAGGTTGTACCCGTTTTGTCACACGCAATTCAAACTGCTGATCTGGATTGGCAATTGGTGGATGGTATTGATGTGCCTGTATCCAAGCAATTTGGTGATGTGTATTTTTCCAAAGACAATGGCTTGCTGGAAACCCGGCATGTCTTTTTAAATGGCAATGATCTCAGTACGCGTCTGGCAGATTTAAAACCTTTTGAATATTTCTGTGTCGGTGAAACGGGTTTTGGTACTGGTTTAAATATTCTGGCCCTGTGGCAGCTCTGGCAACAGGTGCGTCCGGACAATCACAGTCATCTGCATGCGATTTCAGTTGAAAAATTCCCTCTTTCTAAAACCGATCTGATTCGGGCCTTAAATGCCTGGCCAGAACTCAAGCCTTTAGCTGATCAACTCATCTCTCAATATCCGATGCCAATTGCCGGCTGTCATCGTCTCAGTTTTCCTGAAGAGCGATTCAGTCTGGATCTATGGCTGGGTGATGCACATGATGTTTTCCCGGTAATTGAAAAAACTGCGCCGGTGAACGCTTGGTTCCTGGATGGTTTTGCGCCTTCCTGCAATCCAGACATGTGGGAAGAAAATGTTTTAAATAATATTGTACGTTTATCCGAGATCGGTACCACTTTCGCCTCTTTCAGTGTTGCTGGCGTCTTAAAACGTGGCTTAAAAAATCATGGGATTTCAATTTCCCGTCCACGTGGTTTTAAGCATAAGCGTGAAATGCTGAAAGCGATCTGGAATCCGGCTGAAGAGACTGAAAGTTCATTAATACAAGAAATCACTCAAAAAAAAACTGAGCGAGATACAGAGACCAATATCAGACCTAGCCAAATCGCTGTGATTGGCGCTGGAATCGCCGGTTTAAGTACAGCCTGGGCATTCGCTCAACGTGGTCATCAAGTCACGATTTACGACCAGTCAGCGCCACTCTCAGGAGGTTCTGGCAATCCACTGGCTTTGCTCAATCCCAAACTCTGTCCGGTTGAGCAAAGTGCTGAACATCTGATGACATTGGCCTGGCAACATGCCTTAAATCATTACCAAAAATTTAAAGCTTTCCGCCCGATTCAGGTCAATCAGCTTGCCTTAAAAAATCCTGAACAGCTTTTAGGATTGGCAGATGAATATCCTGAAGAAATTCTTGCTGTACAAGATACAGAGTCGCAAGAGCTTCAAACTGCATTTCCAAGTTTAAAATTACTAGAAGCTGGCGCGGTTTCTCCTCATCAATTGCGTGATGAAATTCTACAGAATGTAAATATCCGATATAAACAGGCCAAAATTAGCCATATTGAAGCGGCTACAAAACCTCAGCTATTTTCAGATGAACAGGATCTAGGTGAATTTGATCATGTCATTGTCTGTACTGCGCGAGAAACAGCACAATTCTTTGCAGATTATCCAGCTCTGAAACCGATTCGTGGACAGGTCAGCTGGATGAATAATCAAGCCCAGCCTTTAAGTCAAAATATTGCCTATAGTTACGGCGGTTATTGTATGCAACTGGATGCTGAACATCTGATCTTGGGCGCTTCTTTCTATCTAGGTCGAGATGATATCGAGGTGTTAGCAGAAGACCATGTACACAACTACGAATTGATCCACAGTGTATTCCCAGAATATGCACAGTCATTAGCTTCTACCGATACCTGGCAAGGCCGTGCATCGGTACGCGCGCAAAGTCAGGATTATTTCCCTTTGCTCGGTAAAATGAAAGCGGATGAGGAAATTTACAGCTTTGCCGGTCTCGGTTCTAAAGGCTTTCTGTTTGCGCCGCTCTGCAGTGAAATTCTGGCAGCCCAGATTCTCGGTGAAGCCTGTCCGGTGCCATCCAGTTTAGTAAAAAAACTCAGTGTGACTCGTTTTCAAAAGAAAGTGAAAATGAAGAAACCGTATTTTAAACTACAAATTTAATTACTATTTTGAATGAATCCCCATAAATCCCCCTTTAAAAAAGGGGGGACTTTTCTCTACTTTTATGAATAAATAGAATAGATGTAGCTCCTCCCTTTAGAAAAGGGAGGTTGGGAGGCATTAAATCTCACCCATTAAAAAAGCGCCTTGCGGCGCTTTTTTTGACAGAATGCTTATATACCCTGTTCAAGCGGTAAGCCTGCATCACGGGCAGCACGAGTACCACCCATCAGAATGACATATTCACGTGAGCTGTCAAAACCCTCTAGTTTTTCCGCAGCACGTGGAGCTTTACTGCCCCCACCACACAAGATGTAAATGGGTTGATCCGCTGACACCTGAGTTAGGCTTTCTGCTGAAAGATCGTTAATGGGCTGATTCACCGCCCCTTTCACGTGTGCTTCAGCAAAAGCACTTGAATCGCGTACATCCCAGATAATTGCATTTTCTGGGAACTCAAATGTTGTAATTTCTTGTTTACGGATCATTGCGCACTCCTTTGATGTAAACAACACTTGGCAAATGAAGAAAACATCCCTAGCATCTCAGATATTCTTTCCCTTTGTAAAGGTCTAAACTATGCCTTCTTTCGATATTGTTTCTGAATTAGAAATTTTTGAAGTAAATCATGCAGTTCAAAACACCCAAAAAGAAATTGCGACCCGCTTTGATTTCCGTGGTCAGGACGTTTCTATTGAACTGAATGAAAAAAACAAGGAAATCAAAATCTCGACTGAAAGCGATTTCCAGTGTGAACAAGTCTATAGCATGCTGGAAAGTCATTTCTTTAAACGCAAAGTCGATATTCAGGCGCTTGATCCACAAAAAATGACGGCTTCTGGCAAAAATGTGATTCAGGTCATCAAGCTTAAAGATGGTCTTGACTCAGATACCGCAAAAAAAATTAATAAAGCCATTAAAGAAAGTGGGATTAAGGCGCAATCTTCTATTCAGGGCGACAAGATTCGTGTGACTGATAAAAAACGCGATACATTGCAGCAAGTAATGGCATTCTTGAAAGAACAGCAATTTGGTTTGCCTTTACAGTTCAATAACTTTAAAGATTAAGACAGCAACGTCTGTAGAAGGAATTATGGCAAAGAACAACCGATTAGCCAGATTAGTCAAAGCCACTGCACGATTACCGCAAGGCATTCGTACTGCTTTGTTAAGTAAAACTTTTGGCCGGGTGGTCCCGATGGTCGGCTCTGCCAAGATTCGTTATGAGGAAATGAGTGCGTCCAAAGTGGTAGTAAGTATGGCCAATCATAAAGCCATGCAGAACCATATCGGACAAATCCATGCATGTGCAATGGCCCTGCTGGCAGAAACAGCGACCGGCTTTGTGACGGCAATGAATGTTCCGGATACAGCAATTGTACTGATCAAAAGCTTAAAGGTTGATTTTAAGCGCCCGACACGCGGTGCCATGACTGCTGTTGCTACGCTCACGTCGGAGCAGCAAGCCCTGATGCAAAACTCGGATAAAGGTGAAACCCTGGTTCAGGTCACCGTCACGGATGAATCAGGTGAAGCCCCCATTCAATGTGAAATGCTCTGGGCTTGGATTGCCAAGAGCCAGCTCAAGAAATCATAATTTCTTCTTTTAGACAAAAAAATCCCAGACATTAAATCTGGGATTTTTTATTTCAAGTCATCATTGTGCTGTTTGCGATTCTAAAAGCTTCTGTTTCGCTTCTTCTGGAATCAGACGTTTGTTGCCTTTGACATCTACAGCAACAAAGGTAAACACACCTTCAGTTACCCGAATTGGGGGGCGTGAATCATCATGACTGTCCCAAACCTCGATTTCCATCTGGATAGATGTCTTGCCAACTTTGAGAATTTTGGTATAACAACTAATCACGTCTCCGACTTTTACCGGTACCAGAAAAGTCATCTGGTTAATCGAAATCGTGGCACAACGTCCCTTTGAAAATCGTTCTGCGTGAATCGCGCCTGCCAAGTCCATTTGTGAAACGATCCAGCCACCAAAGACATCACCACTCCAGTTGGTATCTGCAGGCATTGCGATCGTCTGTAGGGAAAGAATCCCCTCTGGTCTTACTTGAGAATCTGACACTTTCACTCCAGGCATTTGAATTAGGGTTGGGTATTTAACTGCTGATCAAGCCATTTTTGCAGCTCGCTTGACCGTAATGCACCGCTTATTCTAGCAATTTCGTTGCTTTTATTCATCAACACCAGCGTCGGAATACTGCGAACATTAAATGCCGAACTTAAGCGAGGATTCGCTTCTGTATCAATTTTTGCAAAAACCACATTTGGATATTGCTGGGCGACAGTCGCAAAATGCGGTGCCATCATTTTACAGGGACCACACCATTCTGCCCAGAGATCAATCAGGATTGGCAAGTCACTATGCGTGACAAACTGGCTGAAATTCTGCTCATTCAGCTCAATTGGTACCAGTGGAATCAGGGCTTGATGACATTGACCACAAGCAGGGTTGGCAGTGAGTTTATCTTCAGGGACACGGTTTTTGGCCAGACATTCCGGACATACAATAATCATCTAGCGCACTCCAATATGTTGATGTAAGAATTCTAATTGGGTCGAAACTGCTTTTTCAAACCATTCCCCATGATAAATATCAAAATGCCGGATATTCCACTCATGATATTGCACAAATGGTGCAATATTGGTCGCAGTTTCCCGACTGGATTCAATGGGAATCAGACTATCCAGTTTTGCCGCAATAAACAGGACTGGAATGTTAATCTTTCTGACTTCCTGAATCGGTCGATAGCGCATCAGTTTAAAGAATGCCCGTGCAGGAATATGACCACTCCAGTAATAATCCGGATTGACAATCGACAGATAACCTTCATAACTGTCCTGTGTCGGCATAAAACATAGCTCATGCGGATCAACTACAGGTAAGGTTTTTGGTGCCATACCAACCTTGGCCCCCATATAATCCTGACTGGAAACTTTAAGCGCCTTGGGGAGTTGCTGTAAAGGATATAGTTGGGCACTTTCAGCCCCATCGACAAAAGGCACCTGTACCATCGCCGCCTGAATATTTTTCAGCTCTGCTGCAAGTGTCAATACATGCCCACCACTTAAGGCCGTACCCCAGAGCACGATCCGTTTACTGTCAATCGATTTGCGTTCCTGAATATGTCTGATCATGGTTCGCCAGTCATCGAGCTGGGCATTGATCGACACCAGTTCACGTGGACGCCCAGTGCTGCCGCCCCAATAGCGATAGTCAAATAAAACCACCGCATAGCCGGCACTGGCAAAACGCTGGGCATATTGCACCAGTTTAAATTGACGTAAGGCAGCCAGACCATGAGCCATCAGGATTACGGCCGGTTTTTCTATATTTTTAGGCCGATAAAAATCTGCAGCAATCACTTCCTGACCGCTTTTGACATACAGTGGTTCAACTGTATAAGCCTGCATACGCGCTCCATTGCGTTATCTTATGGTTATCATCATTTATAAAAATTTCAGAACAGGTTCAGCATGTTTTCAGCTTAATGCTATCATAAAGCATATCGATATAAATGAAATGATGGAGTGGCGTCATGAGCGAAAATGTAGGTTTTGCTGGTCAAATTGGTCCGGAACACGTAACTCAAGTGGTTGAGAAAGGTTTTAAGTCGATTATCAACAACCGTCCGGACATGGAAGGTGGTTCCGAGCAGCCAACCAGTGCACAAATCGAGGAAGCTGCACGCAATGCCGGTCTGGATTATGTATTCCAGCCAGTAGTAGCCGGTCAGATTACCGAGCTTGATGTACGCACTTTTGCTAATCATTACAATGAATTGCCAAAACCGATCTTGATGTTCTGTCGTACCGGAAACCGCTCGAATAACTTATATCAACTGGCGAAACAGATGGATCTGCTGGATGACTAAGTCGTTTTGGAAAGGTGTGGTATTGGCAACCTGTTTTAGCTGTATTACACCTGTTTTTGCTGCAAATGATCTTAGCCGTGCGCTGAACTCTACGGTGAGTGTGTCAGGTCAAATGACACCAAGCAAGTTTCAGCAATTGATCCAACAAGGTTTCAAATCTGTGATTGTGAATCGTCCTGATCAGGAAACTGGTAATAATGTCACGGTGAGTCAATTACGCTCTATTGCGGAGAAATCTCAAGTGAGTGTGATTTATCAGCCTGTGGTGAGTGGCCAGCTTTCTCAGGCCAATATTGAAGAATTTGCTCGATATTATAATGAGCTGCCTAAACCGATTTTGATGGTTTGCCGGAGTGGTACACGTTCAGCAGCCTTGTTTAATCAGGCTAAATCTCAAGGATTGATCCATGAATAAGTTATTGATTATTGTATGTTGTAGTTTGGCTTTTGCCGGTTGTAGCTCGATGAATTTGAAGCCGACTGTGGGTGTAAGTGTGGGAACATCGATTTAGTTTTTTTAAATTTCACTTCCCCATAAAAAAACAGCGCCGAAGCGCTGTTTTTTCGTCAGATTAGATTATTAGTTGACACATGTTGTATATGGACTTACGCGGTTAGGTGCATAACTTCCATCAGCAGCATAATCACTACTTAAACTTGGCAATGTTAATGTTGTATAGCCTCTAGTTGGTGTTTGTGCAAGTGTAGTTTTCGCTCCTACTTCTACTGCGATCCAATGAGCATTTGCTTTTGGATATTCAATGATGAAGTCAAACCTACCAGTACTATCTGTACGATAGGTCGCGGTATATGGGTGAGTCGTACTATTATTTGCTGTACCACCTAAGAAACGAACCACACGTAATGCTTGACCATTAGCTGTCCAAGTTGATGTTGTTGGATCCACCGTACATGTCGTTGCTGAGTTTTTATCTTGAACTTGTGCAGGTATTGCACCAATTAATGGATAATAATAATCACTTGGTTTAATCCAGCCTTTTAGATTCGTAAATGGATAAATCGCATCTAGCTCTTTAACTGGTATTGTGATTGGATTCCCTCCTGAAGTAAAAGTAGGATCCCCATTTGAATCCAATACAGGTTTATTAACTATCTTCCATGGATCTTTCTGAATTTCAAATTTCCATTCACCTATGACGTAAAATGTTGGACGAATATCTAAAACCACATCCTGATTTGCCACTGGCTTCCCATCAACATCTACCAGCTGAACAGAACCCTCTTTTTGATAATAAATCCCGTTACCCGTTGATGTAAGCTCTGTTGGATTAAAATTAACCGCAATAGAACCAATCGTTACTGGCACTTCGGAATTTACCACATCAATCACATGCGGTACACGTCGCTCTGTATTCTGCGTATCTTTAACTACAGCTTCTACACGTAAATCAGCAGCAACGAAGTCATAGGTTGGATTACGTAAACTTTCATCAATTACAATTGAAAATTTTGCCCAACCATTCTCATCACTTTCAATAGTAGATGCGCCATGAATATATGCACCATTTTGATTATATTGAGGAATTGTTAATGTAACTGCTTTACCAGCTTGACTTGAGCCATCTAAGTCTACTACCAATACTGATACTTCGAAAGAATCACCACGGACATTTAACTTATCTTTAGATACTTTAATTTTTAAGTCCAATTCTGGCGCTAAAACTGTTGGTGAGTGCACTTGAATACTGCCAGGTAGACTTACTGAAGCACCTGTTGCAGTGGTATGGGTTGCCGTTAATTCGATTGGTAGAACTGGTAATACTAATGTACCTTGTAGTGATTTCATCGATACTTCAAATACAGCTTCACCAAATTGATTAGTAATGAGCTGTGAAGCCCCTTTAATACTAGTCGCATTTCGCGGATCAGCAATAGCTAAGCTAACTTTTTCATTCGCAACACCGCCTTGATTCTTATCAAGAAGTTTAACCGTCACAAATGCACTATCACCTGCTGAACTTAATGACACACGACTACTATCAATAGTTAAGTGATAAGGATTACTAATATCTTGAACAGCAAAATTTAGCTTCGTCTGAATTTCATTACCGCGTGGATCACGGATAGTTCCTGTTACTACAATAGATTCTAAAGCAGCAGATGTAATACCTTGTGGAATAATTAAGTCAATTGGCACTGAACCATTTCCTTGTATTACCACTCCGTCAGCACTCAGTTTAACACCTGCAGCAATAGCTTTTGGATTCAGAGTCAATCGCATTGGTGTACCAGCTGCAGTATTAATCCCCATTTCATCTTTAACAGCTGCATACACTTTAACTGTTTGCCCAGCTGTCACTGTTTTTACATCTGATGTTAAACGCGGATTTAAAGCATTTGCTGGAGCGGTGATACTAATTACATTTGTTTGCTGTAAACGATCGCCATTATTTAAGTTCGTACCAACTACGGCAAAGACAATACCATTTTTGATCAAACTAGCATCATAAACGCCCTCAGATACCGTTACCGTAAACTCGGCTTCACCATTACTGTTAGTTTGCGTTGGTATATTACTTAATGAAACACGACTAGAGGTTAGCTTAGAAAGAGCAACCGCAATTGGTGTATTTGGAATCGCTTTACCAGCTTTATCAACTGCTTTAATTTTGACGCGTGTTTCACCACCTAGAACAGAAATTGTATCTAATGGGTCACCATCAACTGTCGTAAAGACAAGATCTTCTAAGTCTGGTAAAACCACAGTGGCTTTCTCTAATTCAACTTTACGAACTAACGTGTATGCAGAACCATCAGCACGTCGTGCAGTCGCAGTAAATTCCAAATCATTTGCAGCTAGATTCTCAATTTCAGCTTGATTTTGAGGATTAATCGTTACTTCAAATGTTGCAAGACCATTGCTGTCTGTCATGATTTGAGATGGCGAAGCAAAGCTGACACCATTACTTAAAGCAGCTTCATTTAGACCAAGTGAAACAACTTGGTTTGCAAATGCCTTACCTTCAGTATCTTTTGCATTAATCGTCACTTGAATTGTCTTAGGTGTATTCACATCCAATGCAACTACATAATCAGATGCATTCAAGGTAAAGTAATCTAAAATCTGACCCGCATTTGGCGATTTAAAGTTCAAGGTCTGAATAGCCGTTTTGCCATTCGTTGTGGTCGCTGTGACACGAACCCCTGGGCTGACCAAATCAATCTGCGCTTGTGTACCTGCAACCTTATATTCAAATTCAAAATAAGCATAACCATTGGCATCGGTGAATTTAGTTGCTTCACCAGTTAAGGTTAACTGAGCAGTTTTTAACTGTTCTAAGGTTAAATTTGGTGTGTCAATCGTTACTTTCGCACCTTGTAAAGCACCTTTATCTGCTGATAACGCTTTTACTGGAATAATGATTTTTTGATCTTTTGAATAATCAAATGCTTGCAGAATTGGATCAATTAAAACCTCTGCAGGTGTAGATTCAACATCAGGAGCTCTTAAATCAATACGGCGAGAAGCTTCGTAATTCGAACCATCAGCACGTTTGGCTGTTAAAGTAACCTGTAAATCACCTAACTCAAGGTCACTAATCAAGTTTTGAACTTCAACCTTGTTGCGTGGTAATGCCTTAAAGGTAAAGGTTACATAACCATCAGCATCGGTTTTTTGCGTAAAGGTTTGTGCCCCAACATTCGCACCTGTTGGATCAAGTAAATAAACACCATTATTATGTGCTTGTTCATTATAGTTGATCGTTACATCTTGATTAGCAAGTGCTTTACCACCCACATTAATTGCACGCACCTTAACGGTAATATCAGTTTGTACGTTTTCTTCAATCGCAGCATAGCCATTTGAATCAATAGAAATATAATCTAAAGCTTCTAAAGTTAAAGACTCTCTAAAGTTTAATTTTGTTGTCTGTGTCTTTCCATTTGCATTTGCGGTAACAATTACACCATTTAAGATCTCACGTTGTACTGTAGAGTCTGCATATTTATATTCAAATACAAATGTCGCATAGCCGTCATCACCAGTAAACTGTTCAGCTGCTCCATTCAAGCTAAAGTTCAGTTGTGCTAATTTCTCTTGAATATCTGTCGTGATTGCAACTTTTTCATTTTTAAGCGTGCTGCCAGCAGCATCTAATGCTTTAACACGTACTTGAATCGTATGATTCTGAGTATAGTCAAATGAGTTTAAGATTGGATCAATAACTAAAGTCTCAACTTTAGATTCAACTTGCTCTTCAGCTTGTACTAATTCAACTTTACGTTGAGCTTGACGAACAGATCCATCAGTAACTGCAGATAAGACTTTCACTGTTACGCCATTTGCCAATAATGCTTCTAATTCCTGTTGGTTCTTTGGATGCACACTGAATTCAAATTTTGCATAACCTTCTGCATCAGTTGCTACTGACGAAGCTGTAAGAAGATTAATACCATTTTCATTGGTTAATTCAATCTGAACATTTTGATTCGCCAAAACTGAACCATCAGTACCTTTTGCAAGCACAGATAATGCAACTTTAGTTTCTACATCCGTATCAATGACAGCTTTACCAATCATATCAATGACAAGATAATCAAGCGTATTAGTTTGAGTTTCCGCAAAGTTAATAACCGTGCGTTGCTCTTTACCATTTGCAGTCGCCAATAATGCTACACCTTTCAATGCAAGAGGTTTTTGCTCTGTAGATTGTGCATCATAGTTATAGCTAAATTCGAAGACAGCATAGCCTTGATCATCGGTATATTGCTCAGCAGCACCATTTAAACTCAAATTAAGTTTTGCTAATTCTGCACTTGAGATGTTTTCAGGACGCAATGTGATTTTTTCATTACGTAATGTGCTACCATCTTCACCAATCGCCTTCACTCGTACCGCAATAATGTGATTTTTACTGTAGTCATAAACACTAATTGGATCAATGATCAGATAATCAACTTCACTTGGTGCTTCTGCTTCTGACTTATAAAGTTCAACTTTTCTTGATACTTTGTATGCAGAACCATCTACACGCTGTGCAGATAAACGAACATTCAAACCAGATGCAAGCAATGCCTCTAATTCAGATGCATTTTCTGGTGCAATGTTGACTTTAAATGTGGCTTGTCCTTGTGCATTGGTCACAACTTCTGTCGCAGAATTAAATGAAATACCACTATTGGTTTCTGTTTCATTCAATTCAATTTTCACAGTCTGGTCTTTTAATGTCTGACCATTTGTTGCCAATGCAGTTGCTGTAATCATCACTTCTGTTGGTTGATCGGTTGAGATAACTGCACGACCACCTGTAGATACCACTAAATAATCAAGATTGATTTCTTGTTCATTTGCAGGTGCTTTAAAGTTAATAATCGTATTATTCGTCTTTCCATTAGCAGTTGCTGTAATTTCAAAACCATTTAGCAGTTTCTTTTGTGCAGGAGACTGTGCATTGTATTTATAGTCAAATGTGAATGTCACGTAACCATAATCATCAGTCAGTTTCGTCGCATCGCCAACAAGACTTAAATTCAGATCAGCTAACTCTTGTGCACTAAGGGCTGTCGTTAAGCTCACTTTTTCATTGCGTAAAGACTGACCAGCTTGACCAATCGCTTTCACGCGTACTTGAATTGTTTGGTCTTTTGTATAGTCATATGCTGCTTGTAACGGATCGATTAATAGTGAAGATACTTGCGATGCTTGCTCTTGCTCAACAAGCTTAATCGTTCTTAGCGTTGTATATTCAGAACCATCTTTTGCAGTTGCTTTAACGGCAACTGTTACACCACTCGCAAGCAATGCATTTAGTTCATCTTTATTCTTTGGTTTCGCATTTAAAACGAACTCAGCATTACCTAATGCATCTGTAACTAGGTTGTTAGAGGTTGCATACGTTACGCCATTTGAAACTGCAGTATTATCAATACCAATACTAATACGTTGGTTAGCTAAAACCTTACCATCTGTACCCATTGCCTTGACACGGATCTTGATCGGTGTATCTGTAGTGGTCGAAATTAAGGCTTGTCCATCTGTATCGACAGTAAAGAAACTTAAGTCGATACTATCGCTCGGAGCCTTAAAGTTAATGCGAGTATTGCTGACCTTACCATTTGCCAAGGCATTGAAAGTAAGACCTTTTTTCGCAAGCTCTTCTTGTTCAGGCGTTTCGTTATATTGGTAACTAAGTTTAAACGTTGCATAACCTAATGCATCAGTAATTTGTTCTGCTTGGGTCGTAAAACTTAAGCCTAACTGCTGCATCTGCTGATTAGTTAGGTCCGATTTTAATTGAATTTTTTCTTTTACTAATGGGCTTCCATTGACATCTAATGCTTTTACACGAACGGTAATTTCTTGATTTTGCGTATAGTCAAAACGGGTTAAGATTGGATCTACCATAAGGTAATCCACTTGACTCGTTCCAGTGTCAATAATCGAGTTTGAAACTAAGTCAATTTTACGAGTAACTGAATGCTTAGAACCATCATTACGATAAGACACTACTGCAACAGTTAGGCCTTTTTCAATTAAGGTATTTAATTCAGTTAAATTACGTGCTGCAACTTTTAATTTAAATTCAACTTTACCTTGTGCATCCGATACAAACTTAGTTGCTGTGGCATATGAAACACCATTTGAAATCGCAGTTTCATCAATACCAATAGCTAATTCTTGATTTGCAAGAACTGCACCATCAATACCAAAGGCTTGCGTACGTACTATAATTTCAGTTTGTTGATTAAGTGCGATTTGAGCTAAGCCATCAGTATCTAAAGTAAAGTAATCAAGGCTGACTTTGTCACTGACACTCTTTGTATTGAAGTTAACTTTAATCGTTTGAGTCTTTTGATTAGATAATGCCGTGGATGTAAAAGTAATCCCTTGCTTATCCAACGCCTGCTGTTCTGCAGATTTATTATATTGATACTTATAAACAAACGTTGCATAACCATCTGCATCTGTTAAAACTTCAGCAGCTGTACTTAAACTTAGACTCAACTTATTCAGCTGATCATCTGAAAGTAAAGATTTAATTGATACTTTTTCATTTTTAAGAGGGCCACCTTTTTCACCAATTGCTTTTACTTTAATTGTAATGTCTTGGTTCTTGGTAGGATCAAAGTTTTCATTAATTGGGTCAATTAAGAGATACTTAACTGCTTCACTTGCAACAGCCTTATCTTCAACAACAATTTTAATATTGTTGCTAATACCGTTATCTGTTGTAAACGTCGCTGTGATCCCTGAAGCCTTTAATGCTTCTACAGCTGCTACTGTTTGCGATGCTGGTGTTTTAATTCTGAAAGTGACATAACCCTCTGCACCGACAGACTGACTTTCATTTAAATCAAAGTTAACACCATCACTACTGCCTTCTAACTTAACAGCATTCGCTACAGCTTCGCTATTCAAGGTAAGTTTGATTTTACCTTTTTTCGCAGCATGTCCATTGTTCGCAATCGCTTTTACCTTAATTTCAACACTGTCAGACATTGCATTAATTTTATAAGAAGATGCAATTTCTAAACGTTGAATAGCTTCTTGATCTTTAGCACTTTCATCTGTAGTAATGACATCAACTTTTACATTTGCAAAGATATTCGTGTTATCCACATATGTTGCTTTAAGCTCAATACCTTCCTGAGATAAAGCAATAGGTGTATCTGTATTACTTGCTAAAACAAACTCTGCATAACCTTCTGCATTAGTAATAGCTTCTGACTTATCTAAAGTTACAAGTCGGCTAGATTGATTTGTTTCTAAACGTACTTTTTTCCCTTCTAGATCTTTATTATTTGTATTTTTAGCATAAACACGAATAACAGCCTTACCATTCTTTGCTTGAATCGCAGTATCTGGCTTAATAATTTCTAATTTGTTAACAACGGTTGAGATATCTTTAAACGTAATCGATGTAACTGCATTTTTTTCAGCGCGGTTTTCATCAATCAATTTGAAATTTAAAGTTTTAGAGCTATTAACCAAGCTTTTAATTTGATCAGATGTTAGGTTGCTATTTGCTGCAATTTTGAAATTCGCCTTACCCTCATTATCTGTTTGGACAGAGGAACCATTCGTAATAACAAACATTCCCTGTAACTCAGTCGGTAAAGTTAACTCTACTGTTTGTGCTGATTTTACTCCACCTTTTTTATCTGTAACTTGTACAGAAAATTCAGTAGTACCTCTAGGCAAATCTAAGGTTAAACCTTGTGGTACTTCTAAATTGTAATCACTGACAATCACACTAGATTTTTTAATATTAAGGGTATATACCTGTTTTACTTCTGTACCATCGACCCATGCTGTTAACTGAACTTTACCAGACTCTATATTCATCGTCGGAACGTTAAGTTCAAAAATGGCAACACCATTATCAGTAGTAGCTACTAATGAACTTTTACTGGTTACACCTATTTTTTCCTTATCATCAATTGATAATCGTACATTCTTCCCAGAAATCCCGCCTTTATCAGTATTTAATACTTGAACTGCAATTTGGATTGTAGAATTATCTACAACTTGGACGGTACTTTGGCCATTTTGATCTTGTAAAGCAATATTTAAACTTTCAGGAATTTGCGCTGTATTATTTGTGGATTCATTTCCTGTTTCACTAGATCCGCCTGAACCTGACTGATTATTATTTCCCTGATCATAATATCCATCACTACCGCCCCCCCCACAAGCAACCAAAGAAATTGACGTTGCTAAAACTGTTGTATTTACCCCTAGTTTTTTTAAATTTATAAACAAACTCATGATTATTCCCGCTAGATATAATAGTTAAGCAGCCATAAAAAAATAGCTTTTGGCTTTTAAACAAAATTTACTCAAATTAGCAAAAATAAGCAATCTAGTTACATAATTTACATCAGAAACATTGTAAATCTTACATATAAATATTTAGTTTTTGAGACTTGGGAGGCAGTTTATGCACGACCTCATCATCATTGGCGCAGGCACTGCAGGAATCAGTGCTTATAATAAAGCCATTAAACACACCCAGAATATTTTAATTATTAATGATGGCCCATGGGATACCACCTGTGCACGTGTGGGCTGTATGCCAAGTAAACTGCTGATCTCATCTGCAAATCGTATGCATGACATTCAATCCGCAAACAACCTCGCTTTACAATATGATGCTGTAGTAGATACTTCTGGTGTCATGCAACGTGTGCATATCCTTAGAGAACGTTTCATTCGCGCAACCTTAAAAGGCGTAGATCAATGGGAAACTTCACATAAAGTTTCTGGGCATGCAAAGTTTATTGATGCGCATACAGTTGAAGTCAATGGACAATCTTATCAGGCCAAAAGCTTTATTGTTGCTGTAGGCTCACGCCCCAATATTGATGAAACTCTAAAGCAAAAATTAAAAGACAAATTCATCACTTCCAATGAAATCTTTGAATTTTCCCAATTACCTAAGTCTTTAGCAGTGATCGGGAGTGGCATCATTGCAATTGAATTAGCTCAAGCCATGCAACGCCTGGGTGTACAAACCACAATGTTTGCGCGTAGTCAAAAAGTAGGTGCTTTAACTAGCCCAATCTTACAAAAACTGGCGCAAGAGCAATTCAGCAAAGAGCTCAATATCAAATTTAAAACCTTACCAGATGAGATTGAGATCCAAGCTGATAAAATAAAGATTAACTTTACAGAAAATGATCAGACTAAGAGTATTGAAGTTGAATATGTCTTAGGTGCTACAGGTCGGCAAAGCAATATAGATCGTTTAGGTCTAGATCAACTCAATTCAATATTCAAGGACATCAAAAACCTTCCTATCGATAAAAAAACCAAACAACTTGCGAATCTACCTATATTTATAGTCGGTGATGCTGCGCCTGATGCACCCATTCAACATGAAGCCGCGCATGCCGGCAAACAGGTAGTTCATAACTGTGTGAATTATCCGAATGTAAAACCTATTACTGCTTTAACACCATTAGCTATTGTATTTTGTCATCCTGAAATGGCGATTGTCGGAAAAAGCTTTAAGCAACTAGAAGATCAACAAGTCAACTTTATTCGGGGATTCGTCTCTTACGAAAACCAAGGACGTGCGCTAGTCCTAGCGGAAAACACAGGCGGAGTAGAAGTTTATATTGATAAAAACTCAGGTAAATTACTTGGTGCAGAACTCTTCTGTTCACAGGCAGAACATCTGGCCCATTTATTAGCCTGGATGATTGATGCAGATCAAGATATTCACCAGATCCTAAAGAAACCTTTTTATCATCCTACGCTGGAAGAGGGTCTTAGAACTGCCTTTAAACATGCTCGACGTCAGTTTGATGCATTGCAAGAAAAAAGTTAAGCAATCCAACCCTTACTCAAGGTTAATTATCGCTCTAGCTTAATATTGGACACTGTATAAAGTTAACTTTATATGAATACCGAATCGTCAAGACAATTACCCCATGCACAAAAAAACACCCCCTTCTATTGAAGGGGGTGTTTCTGGAATAATGAGCTGGCGATGACTTACTCTCACATGGGTAATCCCACACTACCATCAGCGCTAAGAGGTTTCACTTCTGAGTTCGGGAAGGGATCAGGTGGTTCACTCTTGCTATGGTC